>JADHWC010000019.1 GCA_016783665.1 Fidelibacterota bacterium
ACTTTATCGGAATCGGAGGTATCGGAATGAGCGGTATCGCTGAGCTGCTCAATCACCGGGGATTCACCGTCACCGGATCCGATGTCAAATATTCGGATAATGTTGCGCGCCTGGAAAAATCAGGAATCCGGATATTCATCGGACACCATCCTGAGAACCTGCAAAAATGCGACGTAGTCGTGTACACTTCAGCTATTGATTCTTCGAATCCGGAATACAACATGGCTCTTAAACTCGGAATACCGATAATCAAACGCGCCGAGATGCTGGGTGAAATTCTCCGTCTCAGACCCAACAGTATCGCCATTGCCGGCACTCACGGTAAAACAACGACTACATCACTGATCGGACACATGTTTACAGAAGCAGGTCTGGATCCTATCATCATTTCCGGTGGCGTGATCAAAGGATTGGGATCTAACATACGAATTGGGTCCGGTGATACAATTATCGTCGAAGCAGATGAATTTGACCATTCATTTTTACAATTATATCCGACACATATCATCATCACTTCTATTGATCCGGAACACCTTGATATTTATAAAACACTGGAAAATATAAAAGCGAACTTCATCAAGTTTGCGAACAGAATACCTTTCTATGGTAAATTAATCATAAATTCTGACGATGAAAATATCAGGTCGATATTATCCAAATTTACGGTTCCGACACTTCAATATACTCTGGATAAAGCAGGCGATATACGGGCGGAAAATATACATCTAGCCAAGACGAACAGTCAAATCGATATAGTATTAAAAGAAAAATGTCTGGGAACTGTCAATCTTCCGCTTCCCGGTTTGCATAACGTAGAAAATGCATTGTCCGCAATTACAGTCGGACTGGAATATGACATTGATTTTAGTTCCATTAAAAACGCTTTAGAGACATTTGAAGGCGTCGAACGCAGGTTTGATATCATACATCAAAGCGATGAATTAATGTTGGTAGATGATTATGCCCATCATCCCAGCGAAATCAAGGCGACGCTTACTACTGCAAAACAGGGTTGGAATCGTCGGATAATTGCAGTCTTTCAACCCCACTTATACAGTCGCACCAAGGTATTTTATAAAGAATTTGCCCAGGCACTTCATCTTGCGGATATAATCATTCTGCTTGATGTTTTTCCGGCTCGGGAAAAACCCATTTATGGTGTTTCTGGTAAATTAATCGATGGCGTTCTTCGTACAATGGGACATTCAAATGTGCATTATTTTCAGAAAATGAGTGAGGTTCCGGATTTTATTAAATCGATATATCGGAATGGGGATATGATTATTACCCTTGGAGCGGGAGATGTTAACAAATTACATAAATCCTTTAAAGAAATATTATGCAATCATGATCGCTAAGCAACCACATATATTGAATAGGTCATATTCAGGGTTCCCGTATATTTGGGGGACAATCATATACAATGCTGGCTCAATGGTACTGAAATTCAGGTCATTAAGAATATGGTTCACTATGGGAGCCCTGGGTTTCCTATTCAGAGATACCAGTAATTATATCGGAACTGTAAAATGAAAAAGCCACAAGATCAACAGATTAAAACCATTTTAAGACGAACCGGACAGGTATCACTTATCATCCTGATCGTTTCTGTATTCGGATTGTTGATTCACGGATCAAATTCCTGGTGTAACTATATCGAGCTCTTTGATGTGGTCAATATCCAAACTACCGGAAATAGAATTTTAAGTGACCAGGACATATTGCAGATCGCTTATATTCGAATCGATACATCTATAAATTCAATAAATCTATCAGAAATACAGGACAGGTTAGAGAAAAACCCGTTTATAAAAGCCGCCGCAGTAAGCAGAGAATTCCCTAATACATTGAACATACTCATCTGCGAACGCGTCCCCATATGTTATATTAACCATTCCAATCTATTCCTGGTTGATGCTGAAGGAATTATTTTACCGCTTCCCGGTAAACCACTTGGCACCAATTTACCGGTGATTTCCGGTTTTGAACATGACTCACTCAGCTATCATCCGGGGTATTACGTCCCCAATAAACATGTTTTGGATATTGTTAATATCATCCGCTCGACATTGCTGTCAACCCCGGATTTGTATTCGGAAATATCAGAAATACACAGTTGGAAAGATGGGAGCTGCATTCTCTATACAATTAAAAGCGGAACACCACTATTCCTGGGTACCCGGGATTTATCTGATCAACTCAATATTTTGGCTCATTTCCAAAACAGACTTCAGGGAAAGCGCAATTTGAGTGACTATCAGTACCTTGACTTGCGCTGGGCTAAACAGATCGTTGCAAAAGAAAGAAGTTCATAGGATAAACCAATGAAAATAAGAAACAGAATCATTACCGGCGTCGATATTGGAAGTAGTAAAACCTGTGCATTAATTGCCGAAATCGATCAGGAAAAAAACATCCCGGTGATTAAAGGTTATAGATCAGTCGATTCAAAAGGTCTTAAAAAAGGGGTTGTTGTTAATATCGAGGAGCTAAGCCGCACAATCAGCCAGGCAATCAGCGATGCCGAAAAAATGGCAGGGAGCAATGTATCCGGGTGTTACGTCAGTATCAGCGGGGATCACATTCGCAGTATGAACACCCAAGGAATGATAGCAATTTCCAGAGATGCAAGAACCGGAATGGGCGAAGCCAGAGAAATCGAACAGGAAGATATTGAAAGAGTTATCGAGCATACCAGAGCCGTGCCGTTGCCTGTTGATCGGCAAATTCTGCATGTTATGCCCCAGGAATTTATTGTTGACGAACAAAACGGGATAAAAAATCCAATCAATCTGCTCGGCAGGCGACTTGAAGTAAAAGTTCACCTGACCACATACAGCACAACGGTTGCCTCAAATTTATCACGATGCTTTAAAAATGCCGAATTATCCATCAATGATTTTATTCTTCAATCCCTGGCCTCTTCATATAGTGTATTAACGCCGAGCGAAAAGGAGCTTGGTGCAATTTTAATTGATATTGGAAGCGGGACGGTTGATGTAATTGTTTTTAAAGATGGTGGTATCCATCATACGGGTGTCGTTAATTTTGGCGCTCAAACAGTGACCAGCGACGTCGCACATTTATTGCGGATTCCCATTGATGCAGCTGAAAAAATCAAAAAGTCTCACGGTTATGCCCTTGCCAAACAGGCTGATAAAGAAGCGTTTTTTAAGATAGAAAGCATGGGCAACCGTCCTCCACGCGAGGTTCCGATCATTAAACTTGCCCAATTTATCGAGCCCAGAATGGAAGAAATTTTACGGGAAGCCTATATGGAAGCTAAAAAGGCGGATCTCCCCCTGATAAATATCCCTTCTGTCGTTCTGACTGGTGGCGGAGCATTAATAAAAGGTAGCGAAGAGCTGGCAGAATCAATTTTTAACATTCCTGTTCGAATCGGAAATCCCGTAGGTTTTAGCGGTTTTGAAGAGGAACTGAATAATCCCGGATTCGCAGCCGCCATCGGATTGCTTAAATATGCTATGGAAGACACTAACTACCATAAATCAGATCACAATATATCACAGGGTTGGATATCCAAAACCTGGGGTTGGATCAAAAATGTAACAGAAAATGTAATGTAATTAATAATATGTGGAGGAAATCATGTTATTTGAGTTTGACGACTTAGCCAATCAACAAGCAAAATTAAAAGTTATCGGTGTCGGAGGAGGCGGTGGTAATGCAATCAACCGTATGATTGAGTCCGGACTAACCGGCGTCGATTTCATTGCGATTAACACCGATGCACAGGATTTGGATAATAACCTCTCCCCTACTAAAATTCAGATCGGTAAAGATTTGACTCGCGGTTTGGGCGCTGGCGCCGTGAAAGAAATTGGTAAAATGGCTATGGAAGCCGACCGACAACCTACGCTTAATTCGATCAATGGCGCCGATATGGTCTTTATCACTGCCGGAATGGGCGGCGGAACAGGTACCGGGGCGTCTCCGCTGATCGCTAAATTAGCAAAAGATCAAGGTTGTCTGACCGTTGGAATTATAACAAAACCTTTCCATTTTGAAGGTCCAAAAAGGATGCAGCGCGCCGAAGAAGGTATCCGTGAACTACGCGACAATGTCGATACGCTCATTGTGATTCCTAATCAACGCCTTCTCAGCATCGTTGACAGAAAAACATCTATTCGTCAGGCGTTTCATACAGCTGATAGTGTATTATACCAGGCAACAAAAGGTATTTCCGATTTAATTAACCGGCATGGCATCATCAACCTGGATTTTGCCGATATTAAAACCATAATGAAGAATATGGGAGACGCCATCATGGGTACCGGACTGGCAACCGGTGAAGAACGCGCAGTCCTTGCGGCACAGCAGGCAATCTCCAGTCCGCTGCTGAATGATATGAATATTCGTGGCGCAAACGGTCTCTTGATTAATGTGACCGGTGGTGAAGACTTGAATTTATTTGAAGTCGATGAAGCCTGTAAGATCATCACCGAAGAAGCAGGAAGCGACGCTGATATAATTATTGGCGCAGTTATAGATGAAAAAATGTCTGACGAAATTATGATTACCGTAATCGCAACCGGTTTTGGAAACGATAATCGTTCGACTTATCGTAATTCTGACTCTATAATTATATCTACAAAAGAAGAGTTATTCGCCGAAGAAATTTCAGCGGCAAAAGAATATGAGAATAATGATAATACTGAAATCGAAAACGAATTAATTGCCGAACCGGCACTGAAAATATCATTTGAAGATGATGAAAAGAGTTTTATTGAAAATGCCACTGACATGAATGATAAAAATATTCCTGCAATACTCCGCAAAATGATGAAACGGTAACCCCTCTCCATATCTGATAAAAAGAGCCCCTGTTTTAAAACAGGGGCTCAATTTTTTTTATTTGAAAAAACCTTCAGACCGCTTTTTGAATATTCCCTTTTTTCAAACAGGATGTACAAACTTTAGCGGTACGGACCGTACCTTTTTCAACGATCCTTATTTTCTGTAAGTTCGGTTCCCATCTGCGTCTTGTTTTATTATGGGCGTGACTCACATTATTTCCAAAAATCGGCTTCTTGCCGCATATTTCACATACTTTTGACATGATTTCGTACTCCTTAAAAAACCCGTGGAATTTGGGTATTATTCTTTAGAATGTCAATTCTTTTTGAGACCAATATGAATGAATATTTTTAATATCTTTGACACTGGTTGTTCAGATAAATCTTAATTAAATTTATTATATGAAAATTGGAGATATAAATATCAAAACTCCCGCATTTCTGGCGCCTATGGCAGGCTACACCGACTCGCCATTCAGGCAGTTATGTAAAGAAAAAGGAGCGGGTGTAGTTTATACCGAATTTGTGAGTTCAGAAGGCATTATCAGAGGCTCTGAAAAGAGCTTCGATTATTTACAGTTTTTGTCATCCGAAAGACCAGTCGGGATTCAATTGTTCGGACACAACCCCGATTCCATGGCTGAAGCCGCGCGATATATCGAGGAACATTTCAAGCCCGATATCATTGATCTCAATTTCGGCTGCTCCGTCAGAAAAGTCATTAAAAATAATGCCGGCGCCGCTCTTTTAAAAGACCTTGATTTACTGGCGGAAATTACCCAAAAAGTCGTCAAATCAGTTCAAATACCGGTAACAGCCAAAATCCGTTCCGGCTGGAATCATCAGTCAATTGTTGCCCTGGAAGTCGCAAATATTTTGGAATCCGCGGGAGTACAGGCGCTGACCGTTCACCCGCGAACTGCATCCGACGGATATAAAAATCACGCTGATTGGCAAATAATCAGGCAGATAAAACAAGCGCTGAAAATTCCGGTAATCGGTAATGGAGATATTAAAATAGCGGAAGATGCAATCCGGATGTTCGACTTTACAGGTTGTGACGCCGTAATGATCGGCAGAGGATCATTCGGAAATCCATGGATCTTCCAGCAAACAAGTACACTGTTATCAGGAAACACCTCTTATTACATTCCTAATCTATCAGACCGGCTCAATATGCTCCTCCGCCATATCGAACTCGAAAGAATATACTATGATGACAGCCATGTCAACCGGATTATGAAGAAATTCTACCGCTGGTATGTCCGCGGATTCTCCAATGCATCGAACATACGAAATCAGCTGATCCATTCAAAATCCCTTGCAGATACAATTTCACTCATCGAATCGGTAAAACAATATTTAATATAAAAGCCACGCCATCTTGGCAGTATTTTGACAACACAGCCTTTGTGCTTAATTTTGATCAGAAAAGTGCTGCCTTGTTTTGTTATGTACTTCGTTTTAATATACTATAATTTAAGTAATTTAAAGGTACTTTTTATTTTTTTACATCTATATATATTCACAAATAAAATATCTCAACCCAAAAAATATCCAATCACTTTTTAATCATCGACTTACGGTTTACTTTCCATTTTAAGAAGCGTCTCATATTTCAGCGGTTTTTCTTCCCGCCTGGAATTCAATATATGTCTGGTGGTTTTACCGGTAAATAATGCCCGTTTGACTTGAACATCCACTTTTAGCTTAGTCGGTTCAACCTGCCAGAAATCAATATTCAGGCAATTGACCGTTTCCACTTTTGATGTGCAGGTTCGTTTAATTGTGATAGGCTGATCTTGATATTCTATCTCAAGATTGATTAAAAACACTCCCTCCGATATAGGATACAAGCTCCAGTTATCCGCATCAATTTTATCGGTAATAATGTTTTTACCTTCCTGTATAATTTCAATTGAGATTGAGGTCGGTTTTAGGAGCATCGAATCTTCCGCACTTTGAGATGTAAATTCATTAAAAAATATAATGAAGTGACCGGTGTTTATCTCTACGCCCACAGGAGGAATATATGTATACACTCTGCTACATGATATTATTTCAAGGCAGATTCCGAAGAGAACAAGAAAGACATACGATGATAATCTTTGATTTTTGCTGTCTCCAAATTTATATCTGCTTCTCATAGTAAGTTTTGTTTTTCCTGGTTAAATGGTTAATTGTTGTGTTCCTTGTTTTGTTCCCAAGCAGGGGCTTGGGAACAAGAGAGGGGCTGGGGCTTGAGAACAGGGGATGGCGCACCAGATTCCTTTCCACTCGTTCCCATTGTCCCGGCATACGAATACTCGTTCCCAAGCCCCAGCTTGGGAACGGGATAACAAACGAACAAATCTATAACTCAATCTCATCTACCTCAAATACGGTTTCTCTATCACTAAAATTCCTCGCACTGGAATAAAGCCAATCTTCCGGTTCTAACACTAATCCTCTCTTTACAGGATTAAAATGTATGTAATCCACTTTTTGCTTTAACATTTCCCAACTTTGAATTAATTGAGGATGACTCCCCTCCTGCCAAAATTGATATTTTGACTCAGTCTTGTATTGTTTCTTATATTTTTCCATCAATTAGAATCTTCCCTGCCGTATAACTCTTATAATTCTTTAGAATCATACCAACGTGATCTTCATGCGAGATAATCATGTGTACGTGGTTGTCCATTATTACGTAATAAAATATCTTTAATCCTTCATTTTTTCGATAAAATTCAAAATTATCGATTAATGTATCCATATTTCTTGAATTTGTAAATACCGGTATTTTCGCTATGACCGTTAGTGTGACAAAATACAGCTGATTTTGGCTGTCACCAAATTTATATCTGCTTCTCATAGTAAGTTTTGTTTTTCCTAGTTAAAAGGTTAATCGTTGTGTTTGTTCTGTTCCCAAGCTGGGGCTTGGGAACAAGAGGAGAACTCTGGGGCTGGAGAACAAGAGAGGGACAGAGGATCGGGAACAAGGGATGACGCACAAGATTCCTTTCCACTCGTTTCCATGTCCCAACTTACTAATACTCGTTCCCAAGCCCCGGCTTGGGAACGAGTGGGGAGCTGGAGCTTGGGAGCAAGAATTGATAATTAGCTTCGCAACAAGAGATGTTGCTTAGGCTTAGAAGCGAGAAACATATTTTTACCAAAGTTTCATACCGTATTTCAATTATCATCATGAAAAAATTCTTCCTATTCTTCAATTGACATATAAATCTCAGTTTAAATAAGAATAAGTTCTTCCTGCTCCGCGCCGGCAACGACCACTTCACGATCCTCAGTGATAAAGACATTTATTTCCGATCGAACAGCCATCTCTCCAGGCAGATAAATACCGGGTTCAATAGAAAAACAGATGCCGGGAACCAATTCACGTTCATCTTTGGTTTCCAGGTTATCGATATGAACGCCGTTCCCATGAACCTCCCGACCAATCGAATGTCCCGTTCGATGAACAAAATAGTCACCGTAGCCGCCATCGACGACCACTTTGCGGCACACATTATCCACTTCGAATCCATAACAAGGTTCACCCTTCCGGAATTTTTCCCTGATAAAATCTCGAGCAGTATTTCGGGCATCCCGGACAATTTTAAAAATTTCCACATACTTTGACGGGGGATTTTTACCGATATATCCACACCAGGTAATATCGTAATAAATACCGGTATCATCATTTTTTCGCGCCCACAGATCAATCAGCAGCGTATCGCCTTTTTTAATAACGTAGCAGTCTTCCTGAATCGGTTCAAAATGGGGGTCCGACGGATGTTCGTTGACGCCAACAATGGGATGATCGCCATCATCCGTTAAGCCCTCTTCCTCGAAGCGTTTCACAATAAACTGTTGCGCTTCATACTCCGTTATAGATTCATTCTTACGGATTTTTTGACCGATGAGTTCAAACGCTTCATCTTTTATCTTCTGGACTTTTTTACCCGCTTCAAGATGAGCCTCATATCCAATTTTATCAATAATTGCTTCAAAAGTCTGTACCAGATTTGCCGAGGAGACAATCTCAACGCCAAAAGACCGAATTAATTCAATGGTTCCCGCATCTACAACCGACACATAAGGTATATTGTTCATTGGAGAGTATTGCATCGCTACCCGTTTGGCATCTTTTAATGTATCCTGTAAATCTTTATGAAGTTCTTCCCATGCGCGATATACAATTTTTCTTCCCGGCAGTGAATTCAATTTCCTGGCTTCGACTGCTGAAACGATTTTAACGGGTTCGCCTTTAGCGGGTATATAATAAAACCAGCGACGCGTCGTAAATTTTATAAAATCCAATCCTAAAATATGGTACGCCATGGTGTCCCGGTGATGAAAATCATAAAACAACCAGCCGTCAATTCCCTGCTCGGCAATCGCTTGTTGAATTCGGTCTAAATTCATTCAATCCTCCTGTTACTTTATTATTGTTGATATTTTTTTAAACTGAGCATGCAAAGATGTATTTAGTAATTCGAATAACGCCATTTCAACGCTGCGAAGTTGCACACCCATACTTTCCAATATACGAACTGTCAGACGCTTATCATCAACGTTCCGACTCGAAACGGCGTCAGTTAACAGAAATACGACATATCCAAGATCGAGAAGATCACGACAGGTCTGATAAACACAAACATGGGCTTCAATCCCGCATATAATAACTTGTTTTCTTTTAATTCGTTTTAACTCATCTAAGAAAGAATCATCCTCGCAGCAGGAAAATGTCCTTTTCTCAACAGGGTTAAAAATTGTGATAATCTCGCTTAGCTCGGGCAATGTCGGTCCAAGCCCTTTGCGATACTGTTCGGTCACAATCAAAGGCAAACCGAGTAATTGAAAACCTTTTACAGCCTTTACCAGATTTGTTAATAATTGGTCTTTCCCGTTCATCGCCGGAAATAACCGTGATTGAACATCGACTATAACCATGACAGATTGATTGATTGATAATTTTATTACTCGACTCTTTCAATTAATTCTTTTTCATTTTTCTCAATGAACATTTTATACTGAACCCGTTTAAAATACAGGAAATAGAGTATGCAAATAATGATAAAGAGTAGAAAAAGATTGATTTTTGCACTTCGTTTAGGTTTCAAAATTTTTTACGATCATTTATTTTACAATTGCCACATGCCTTAAGAATATGAATCCTTTTTTACATAATATCAATAAAAATATCTAAAAACAATTCATGGAAATGATTTGCTATTCAGCCATCATTTTATAATTTTAAACGCGGAAATAACTACAAGGAGTAAAAATGTTTAGACCCGTCCTGAATCAGTTAAAAAGAGTGTCATTGACAGCGTGGATATTTATCGGAATTATTCTTGGGATACTATCGGGTATCACGCTTGGGGAAACAATTATTCCGGTAGCGACGATTATTGGGGGTTTATTCCTCAGGCTGTTAAAAATGATTATCATACCGTTAATATTCACATCGATCACCTCCGGAGTGCTTGGAATCGGAACGTCGAAAAATCTCGGCAGACTTGGTTTAAAAACAATGGCATATTATGTAGCATCCAGTCTTATCGCTATTTTAACCGGTCTTTTATTAGTAAATATCATAAAGCCCGGAGTCGGCGCTGAACTTGGTCTTACTGCGGATGTAAGTACTTCCGATATTACTGCAGGCGGCTTAGGCGATATTTTATACAGAATAGTACCGGATAATCCAATATCCTCGATGGCAAATGGTGAAATCCTGCCGATCATTTTTTTCTGCATCATTTTAGGGGTCTTTATATCCAAATTAAATGATCGTCACCGAATGTTAATGACCGATTTTTTCAATGCGGGATTTGAGGTAATGATGAGTATAACTCACTTTATCATCTGGTTTGCGCCATTAGGCGTCTTCGGACTGATTGCAAAAATAACCGCAACAACCGGGTTAGAGGTATTTCGCTCCCTTGGAATGTATTTTATAACAGTTCTGGCGGGGCTGCTGATACATTATTTAGTCAGTTTACCATTGTTCGTTATTATCCTTTCCAGAGAGAATCCGATCAGGCACCTGAAAAATATGGGTATCGCACTATTAACTGCCTTTACCACGTCCTCATCGTCTGCAACCCTTCCTCTTACTCTGGAATGCGCTGAAGAGAATGCCGGGATTTCCAATAAAATATCCAGCTTTGTGCTGCCGCTCGGCGCCACGGTAAATATGGATGGAACCGCTCTGTACGAATGTGTGGCAGCGATGTTCATTGCCCAGGTTTACGGCATCGAGTTAAACTTTGCAGCGCAATTTACAGTTGTCATCACAGCGTTATTAGCATCGATAGGCGCAGCGGGAATTCCAATGGCTGGACTTGTAATGATGACAATAATATTGAAAGCAGTTGGACTGCCCCTTGAAGGAATCGGGCTCATCCTGGCAGTTGACCGTATCCTGGACATGATCCGAACATCGACGAATGTTTGGAGCGATAGCTGTGGCACGCTAATTATAGCAAAATCGGAAGGAGAATTAAAATAATCAATATAATGAACCGATCGATATTAACCATTGACAAATAGTTTTACATACCTAAAAATGTAACTAATGATAAAATTACTCTAAATTAGAAGTGGTTATGAAAAAATGTGTTCTTGTTGTGCTTTTAGCCGGCGTTGTTGCTTTATTGTGGGGATCATCACTCAACTGGTTGGTCATGCCGTGATTATTACAGCCGCAGCCTGGAATAGTATCGCTCAAACTCTTTTGTTAATGGCTATCGGAGTCGGTGTTCTGGATTTTATGAATAAGAAGTAGCCGGTGTTTCTAGCAGATTTTAAAAGGGCAGGATTTTGAGTAAATTCCTGCCCTTATTTTATCGATATCCATACATGTCTTGCACGTGGTCCGTCAAATTCACAGAAATAAATTCCCTGCCATGTCCCGAGTTGCAAGGTCCCATTTGAGATAATTATCTGAGCACTATTACCAACAAGTGACGATTTAATATGAGCGTCAGAATTGCCTTCGAAATGACGGTAGTTTTCATGTAGAGGTATCATTTTATTCAATTTCTGCATGATATCGGCAGTAACATCAGGATCGGCATTTTCATTAATCGTAATTGCCGCAGTCGTATGAGGACAATAGACCGTGCAAACACCTTCTTGTATACCACTTTTACTAATGGCGCTTCTTATCTGCGATGTTATGTCAAGCATCTCTATTCGCGAACCAGTTTTTACAGATATTTCTTCCATTTTTCCTCTGAAAAAAACTCGTAATACTTAACTATTTAAAACAATGAAGCGCCATATTTATGGCGCTCCATACTCTCTTACAATTTTTCAAAATAACCGATAAGTCAGATGTTTTTTACCGGAATTCTCCCAATACCTTATGGCTGAGCTGGAACCGTATCAGCTGGAGCAGCTTCCTGTGTTTCCACCGTCTCAGCTGGAACTTGTTCCTCAACTTTTGTTTCTACCTTTGCTTCTTTAGCCTTTTTCTGGCAATTTACTCCAAAAACAAGCAAGCCCAACACAACTAAAACCATTAAAAACTTTTTCATTTCACGACCCTCCCAAAATGTTAATGATTGTTTCTTTTTTACTTCACTTCTGGAAATTTACAACATTTTATCGTAATAATCTTAATTAAATTTTCAAAAAATTTCTAATAGATATAAATCATTGAAACAGTATAATTTAAGTTTTTCTTTCTTTCTTCTTAGCAGATGGAAATAGAACGTTATTTAAAATCAGCCGATATCCCGGTGAATTTTTATAAAGTTCCAAACGGGTTGGAGGATCACCAACATAATGCCGGTAATCTTCAGGATCATGCCCGCCTAAAAAGGTAAACGTCCCTTTTCC
Organism: Fidelibacterota bacterium; assembly: GCA_016783665.1. GTDB lineage: Bacteria > Fidelibacterota > UBA2242 > UBA2242 > UBA2242 > UBA9312. The sequence goes on from JADHWC010000019.1 coordinate 12,651, forward strand.
AAAATTTCCATGAATATACTTTATCTGCTCGCCACCTTCTACTTCACCCATAACAACAATTGATTTCTTCACTTTATCCCGTTTAAAACCGGTTGTCTGTCCCATAAATCCCTTTATGACGCCCACATGGTTCTGAGTCAACATCGTGGGTACGGGATCATATTTTGCAGAAAACTCAAAAAGCGTGAAGTAGTCCGCCTCGGCACCGGGAGCGATAGCCTGAAAACTGGGCGGATAGTCAATATCTGAATACTCGTATATCATTGGGTCGGTGTACAGTGAGAAATTCTCAAAAGCAAAGGTTTTACTAAAATCCAGCTTAGCCTGTGCATTTGGATCGACGGGATCACCATCAAAAACGGATGCCGCTAAATCAACACCTTCTGCGGATAATGCAATATCCAATGCGTCCGTCGCCGAGCACATCGCAAATAAAAACCCCCCCTGTCCGACGTAATCTTTAATTTTTCGGGCAACGGATTTTTTTTCTTCGGATACTTTTTGAAAACCCAGTTTTTGAGCCATTGCCTCAAATTCCTGTTTCTGCTGCTTGTACCAATCCTGATTCCGGTAATTGGCGTAAAATTTTCCGTATTGACCGGTAAAGTCTTCATGATGCAGATGGAGCCAATCATAATCTTGTAATCGTCCCGTCAACACGTCATCATCCCAGATGACATCATAATCAATTTCACCGTAGGTCAATGCCAGGGTCACGGCATCATCCCAGGGTTGCTTGTTTGGCGGTGAATAGATGGCGATCTTTGCCGCTTTTTCAAGCAGAACAATATCCATATTATTTTCATCGATAACAGAATATATTTGCAGCACGTCTGATGATGAAATTTCTTCGAAGCGGACACCTCGCAAACGTAATTCCTTTATAATACCTGGATAATTATCCATCAAAAAGGAGCCACCGCGATAATTCAACAACCATTCAACAGTAACTTGTTGCTTTAAAACCCAATATGTAATTCCATAGGCTTTTAAATGATCGGATTGCATGTGATCCATCGGAATCAGTATCCTTTGCGCTGAGATGTTGCAGCTAAAACAAATAATTATTAATAAAATTCCAATAATTGTAAATAGTTGCTTTCTCATTATAAAATTGCCTGATTATATACTATCACAAATTCTGTTTCTGTAATATCGTTTTTTGTAGTTCCCGCAATCTTTTTCTGACTGTATCGGTATGAAATGAACCCGGATATTGTTCCAGAATTATCTCATACCATTTTGCCGCATATTCAGGATTTTTATCGCGAAATTGAGCAATCTCCGCCATCATGAACAGCGCATTATCGGCATACAAATTTCCACGATCCAACAATGTTTCAAGAGTATGTTCAGCCTCTTTCGTCTGCCGGAAAAAGAGATCGATTTGAAGCAGGCGAAAACGAACCGGCGATATAATGCTCTGATCGGGATAATTAATAAGGAGGTACATCAGAACTTCACGCGCTTCCGACAGTTTATTCTGCCGAATGAATCTTTCACTTTTAATAAATTCATTAAACGCCGCAATACCCACCGACCCGTTATTTCCTCTATACTCCTCGATAAAACTGACAAATTCAATGACGTCGTTAAACAGCGGGTCTGAAACACCAAGCAACCCTAACATATCATTTTTATTAGTCATTATTGAATCGACTTCATTTTTAAAGAAATCCGATAATAACAACCTGACCGACAAGCGTTTTTCAATCATCGAGCCTTCATAGCGACCAATATTTTTCCTGATATAATCATCGACCTGATCAAAATCCCCTTTCGCTATCATTAAATCAGCAAGCCGGATTATACATTGCTGCTGAATCTCTCGATTTGCCCCGACCTTTAAAGCATCCTGATATAATTTAACGGCGCCATCCAGGTCATGAAGAACGCGATACCTGAGTTCAGCCAGACGATAAAGCGCCTGAGCTGTATAGGTCGATCTTGGCAGATTAATGATGAGCGAGTCATAAATAGCGAACGCTTGCTGTATTTGATGTTCAGTTGCATCAATCCCAAATATATAATCAGGGGTGAAAAAGAAATTATCCGGATAAAAATAATCAAAGGGCGAAATTTCACGTTCAGATAACATTTCCTTTTCAAATGCATCCGCCAGACCTAACAATGCATTAGGCACAATATTCCTGAATTGATCGGTTTTAATAATTTTAGTAAAGGTTTCCTCCGCCAGTGCAAATTCGTTAATATTCAATAAATCGACGGCTAAATCAAGAATATCATTTCCTCTATAGCGATTCATCGATTCAAAAATCATTGTTTCATTTATTGCTTCTTTATAACGCTTGAATTTAAATAGTACATCAGATCGTAATTTGTGCAGTTCCCTGGAAGCATCCGGTATTTGTAATTCCCCCTGAATAAGAGAATCAAGGCTGATAAATAAACTGCTGTCATGGGGAAATCGTAATATCTGACTACTGATTTGCCGGTAATTTCGACTATTGCTTCTTCCATATAATAAAAACTCCTCAGCGCTTTTTACATAATTTCCTCTGAGCATCTGAAAATGAGCGACCTCGATTGCAAATAAATCGTCTTTCCGATAATAGTCGCGAGCGTCTTGTATAAGTTCAGCTGCCCGTTCATATTGCTGCAGCGAAATTAACCCGTTAAACAGAGACCGGATAAACGATTGCGAATAATTCGATTGCTGTAATGCGTTTTCCCAATATTCATCAGCAAGCATCGTATCGCCGCGACTGAAATACAATTCTCCAAGATCAACGATAGCCGTTTCATCGCGAGGATTATGTTCCAGAAAGATTTTGATAACATTTTCCAGTTCATCATAGCGTTTTAACCTGAATAGATGATAAGCATACCGATGATAATATGTGTATTTTTTCGGGTCCTGGTTCACTATGTATTTATATAGTTCGAGAGCTCGTTCAATTTGCCCCTGGCTTTCGAGTTGCTGCGCCATTCGGAATTTCGTCTGAAGTTCTTTTTGTAATACCTCGGGTGATTTCCAGCGCTGCTGACCGATTAGTACATTTGTACCAACTAACATCAATATAAAAACCAGCAATCCGACGAGCTTTATAGAGATAAATTTTTTTAGTCTTTTCAGCAAGTATCTCATTATTGTTAACTTTAATTCAACCCTTATTTCCGGTCACTTTCTTTCGATAATAATTCAAAATATTGACGGATGATCTCTTCATATTCGCGCGTATATCCTTCTTTCAGCGCCTTTTCCAAATTCTCCTGTAGCAGTGAACGTCTTTCACCCAGATCCGCTGGCAGCTGATCGGGAGATTCACGCACTAGTTCCTCTCCGGTTTTGCTTTTACGTTCCCTTTTAAAATCTTGTGTTCTCAGGGATTTCTGTGCATCTAATAACCGTGACAGTATTCGTTGTTGTCTTTCAAGCGTCTTTCGTAAAACGCGGTTCTCTTGTAGATCTTTAATAACATCGTCCATGTCTTTGGCAATGCCACTAAGATCACCACTTTGTTTTGTGCTTTCACTGATCTCATTCTGAAGTTGCTCAAGAGAGTTTCGCAATTGCTGCTGCCGCGCGGCTAAGCGTTGGAGCGCTGCCTGTTGTCCAGCCTGTCCGAGACTTATCATCTGGGTTTCATCGTTAATACCCTGTTGCTGTCCCGCCATTTTCTGTAATTGCTGTAAATAATTCTCGAATCCAGAGGCAGAACCGCTGGATTGAAGACTGTTCATTGAATTGATCAATTCCAGGGCGGATTGGTTAATTGCAGCAGTTGCCTGCTGAGCCGATTTCGTGGCGCTCGCAGGACTTCGTTCCTCCATTTGCCGAACCGCATCGTTCATTGCGGCTGACGCCTGCCCGAATCCTTTACCGACTCTGGGAGATAGTCCAAATGTTTTATTGGATAATGCAATTAATTCATCGATTATCTTAATGAGATTCCGTTGAAGTTGCTGCTGATTTACGGCAACATCAAGCAGCCGTTCACTTTGCCGGGGAGTATGTTTAATTACCTGGCTGAGTTTTTCCTGGTCTTGAGACAGCTGCATGGTTTTAAAAATTACATTCCGGAAGTCACTCATCACTTCATCCATCGTCCGCTTATTAAATTCAGATTGGAATTGCATCATCTTATTTAGAAAATCATGCAATTGTTGCTGTGCCGATCGTGTCGATTGCTGTGCCTGTTGCTTATTAGCTTTGCTTAGCGATTTCTGCGCCTGCTTCAATTCATCCATAAGCCCTGATTTTTTCATTTCCTGAATCAGAGATTCTAATTGTTCCGAAGGCATAAGCGGAAAATCACTCATTTCATCCCTGGTGCGCTCCATTAAATCAAGCGCAATTTCACTGTCCCTGACAACAGATTTTTCTTCACCGGCTAATTGGTCAAATTTCGGTTCATTTGATTCCGACGTTTTATCAAGTTCCGAATTGATATTCTCCTGGCGCTTTACCATATCTTCAAAGCGGCGAACTATTTCCCCAACCGACTGTTCAATTTTGACCCGTTGCAATAATTTAATCATCCGGTCGAGTTCCTTCGCAAATTGATCGCGATTAGTCCGGAACTGATCTAAAGCTTTCTTGATCTCACTACTATCCATTTTTTCCAGAGCTTGTTGCAATTTGTTCATCGCCTCCCGCAGCTCCGGAGTCATAACATCCCTGAAGGCGTCCTGCAATTTGGCAAACTTGCTGATGGTTTCTTCATCGAATAATTGATTATCACGACTTTTTTGGATTATTTCATCCAGTTGATCCGCCATTTTTGCAAGCTTTTCGCCGGCTTCTTTGGTCTTTTGTATCTCTTTTTCCAGCTGATTTTTCTGTTCCCAGTTCAGTTTGGGATCTTTCAGCAATTCCCGGGATATCTCTTCCAGTATTTCTTTGGAACTCTCGAGATTATTTAATATCTCTTCACCCTCACCAGCTATCTGATCCCGCTGCTCGTTAACATCTGCAAACAGGTCATTCAATGACGGAAACCTCGCTCTTAATATTCTGGATGTTGCTGCTTTTGGTCCGTTAATCGGATCATTGTCATAAACTGAAACCTTGTACTCGACAATATCCTCAGGTGATAAATTCAATTCTCCAACATTCCACACATAATACAACTCCTGGAGAGTCAATTGCTTATCAGGAAGTGGAAATTCAATGGATTCTTCAGTCTGCCGGTCCGGATCATAGCGTTTGATGAGTCGATATTGGATCAACGCTTTCTGAAACCCAAAATCATCACTGATCCGTATTCCCAATGGGATTTCCATGGATTCAGTCAGTTCAATGTCCATATCCGGTGAAATTAACTGACAAACAGGATATGCATCGGGAATTAACCTAATTCGGTAATTTATCGGATTAATATTTGTCACATCATTATCATCGGATACGGTAATCTGAAATTCATCATTATCATGAATAATAAATTTTCCGGCAGCGGTTTTTCCACTTATTGTCAAATTAGTAGTTTTTCCCGATTTGAACCGGATCGATGCCGTTTTAAGCATTTTATTTGATAGAAGATTCAAATAAAGATCGCTGCCCGGATAAATGGTAAGTTCTGATGTATTGGATTCCTGGATTTTTGGATCCAGTCTCGTATATGCAGGAAATTCAATTCTGGTTTTGACATGTAAAATTTCCGGTCGGTCAGTAACGAATATGGTATCGACACCGCTTGAAATACGCTTCCATGGTTTGAAAACAGACCTGTTCTGAACAAATGCTTCATAATAAATCGTATTGCGAACAGGTCCAAAATGTACTATGACATTACCAGAATCATCAACTATACCTGTTCCGTTTTTGATAAAATCAGGATATGCTGCATCAAATTGGATTTCATCGGGATAATCGCCCTCGCAATGAAAAGCAACATCAACAGAATCACCGCCAAATACACCGAACGAACCCGTCGTTGACACAATTGTAAATGGCTTTGGAATTGAAAATTCAACTTCTGGATGAGTCAAACGGATAAATGATTGTCTGAAAAAAGAAAAATTGTAGATACACAAAAAGATAATTACAAGAAAAATTGCCACGTACCGCAATAAATAGACTTTAAATTTTCTCCATGGAACAAGAACACCAAAGGAATATGATTGAACACGATCTGCTATAGTTCGAATAGAATGATTAACAAGTTCTAATGAATAACCTGCCTCCTTTTTAACCGCCATTTCATGGAGTTGCAATACATTAACTAAACGATCGCCTATGTCGGGGTATTCTTCTCCAATCAGTATGGATAAGCGATGATTGGAGTATGAAGCCATCCTGTTAAACCGCACCATAAGCGCCAGTATTATGGGAGTAAGGAGAAAAATACCGCTGAAACCAATCGTGAAAAAGTAAATATCCCGCCGGATTGACGTATTGAAATATCGGAATCCTTCACAGATTATTAAAATAAACACGATAACTGATATAAGAGTTAAAACGCGCAGCATCCCTTTTGCCAGGATAAACCAGCTCCAGTCTCGCCGGAGTTTATCCAGTTTTTCAGCAATAATATTAAAATTATTCGACACTGTATTATTCATTGTACCAGTGAATAGATGATAATATTGGTTCCCATTTGCAGCGCCGCGAGCCGTTTTTCCTCCGGATCACCGTGAACTTCCGGATCTTCCCAGCCATCTCCCAGATCACTTTCATAGCTATAAAGCACGACTAGGCGGCTTTTATAAAAAATGCCAAACCCTTGTGGCGCTTTTCCATCATGTTCGTGAATTTTCGGCAATCCATTCGGAAAATCATAGAAACAGTGAAATATCGGATGATCGTAGGGCAATTCCACTAATTCATTGTTGGGAAAAACTCGGCTCATTTCCCTTCGAAAAGAAGCGTCCATTCCATAATTATCGTCGGCGTGTAAAAACCCTCCCGATTGCAGATATTTCCTCAAACGCAGTAATTCATCTTCACTAAAACGGATATTTCCATGTCCCGTCAAATACAAATAGGGATACGAATACAGTTCTTTATCCATTACCGACAGTCTGACTTCTTCCGGATGGACGTCTACCGGAGCGTTCTTAGAAACGAATTTTAAAAGATTTGGGAGAGAACTCGGATCGCTGTACCAGTCTCCACCTCCGTCGTATTTTAATCGCGCTATGGTAAATTTCCCAAATTGTTCCGACGCCATACCGCAGATAATTATTTCAAACAGAATAAGAATTGGTAATATAGTTAATAATCGGTATTTTTTATAGGTGTGAAGATGCATGTTTGTTTATACCCTGAAAGAAAAGGATTGTTTCAACATCAAATAACAAAGAGTTTCAAGCCTTCAGGCACGCTAATTTACACAATTTCAGTGTAATTTTTGCTTACTTTTCACCTGTAGACTTTTTATTTTAAAACAATGAATTTTCGAATAATCATATTCTCTGTTTTAATCACTATCCAAACTCCTGTGTTTTCACAATCAATCATCTATAAAATCGCAGATTTTTTCCAAAATCCCATCGAATTCAGAAATCCTTTTGGCATAACCCCCTTTGAACTGAAAGCGGGAAGCCAGATATTGGGTGCGAATTCAATCGGGTTCGATTCTACTGAAACCGAACTGGGTGGTTTCGAGCACCTCTATAACCGATATATGAACAGTTTAGAATTGGATCTTATGAAGTATAATCTGGTTGGGCTGCTTCTTCCACAGAATTTTATCGATTTACAAACCGGGCTTGGATTCAAGTACAGTTTCCCCATTATAAATCAAGGTCTCCCGAATAACTGGCCGCAAAACATACCCGGAAGTACTGAGCAGTTGTATTTTTCGCCGAGGATTATTGAAGGTAATATTAGCCAATCTCTCGCATTTCAATGGTCAAAACGTTTCTATAATTACGTTCAGATCAATGCCGGTCGGGCTTTCATTTCAGCATATAAAACCAGGGAAGGCAAACGTTATCTCAATCAGGACGGCTGGACATTTTCCGTGGCAGTAGGGATGAAAATGTTATCAAAAATCGGGTTCCAATTTAAAGAGGGATACGGAGTTGAAATAAAATATAACTTTGCGAAGTTTGACGACTTTTCCGATCCTTACAATATCAGCCCGATCAATAATTTAGATTTCAGCAGTATTGGAATTTATCTAACGTTCAATATGATAAGCGGTGGGAATCCGACTCAGGGTGATGAAGCCAAAGCGCTTTTTAAAAGCGGTGATTACATCGCCGCCAAGGCAAATTTTGAAGACTTCATTTCAAAAAACCCCACCCATCCCCGGCAATTTAAAGCCGGGTGGATGATTGATGAGTGCAACAATCTGATGGCGTTTCAGCAGGTTGTACTCGCCAGACATTTTATTGAAGCGAAAAATTACTCAAAAGCAGCTCAATATCTCGAACAAGCGGCAAAATCCGAATATCCTTCCCTGGTAGAAGACATTGAAAACAACTACAGGAAAATTCAGGAATGGCTTGTAATAAATCTGGATTCACTCCTCCTGATCAACCAGATAGATCAAGCTGAACGTCTGCTTACCGTGGCAAGATCCCTGAATATTCCAAATTCCCAGGATTTGACCGATCAGTATTGGAGCGAAATATATTTTCACCGGGGAGCCGTATTTACAGAATATAAAAACTGGGACAAAGCGTTAAATTTCTTTGATATGGCCGTGAAAAAATATCCGCCCATCCGTGAACGAGTGGATCCCTGGCTGTTAAAAATTGCCTATGGCTACATCCGCGATGTAAATTTATCTGTCGATCAACAAAATGTTGAATTGGCGCTCGAATCACTGCGCAAGGCTACGGAATTGCGCCCGGAAATAATTTTCATTACCAAAGATCATATTCAGACTCTCGAACAAGGCATTGATTACCTGAAACAACAGGCGGCTAAAGAAAAATTACAGATAGCGGTTGATCAAACCCGCAAAATACCGGTAGCCAGGTCTTTTATTCCAAAAGTCGGAATGACAGATCAGCAGCTTTTGCAAGAACTGGGGAAGCCCGTATATGAAAAGACGCTTGATTCCAAAGGGAATCAGCATTTTGAATTATGGATATATCATACCGATGATTCCGAAGAGATATATTTCTATTTTAAAAATGGTATTCTCTCGAAAATAGAGCGACTTTGAAAAACACTAATTTAAAACCAGCATTGGAAACTTAATGATAACATTTTACACCGATGGCGCTTGTTCCGGAAATCCCGGTCCCGGGGGTTGGGCAGTTATACTGCTATCAGACAATATTGAGCAACGGAAATGGGGCGGTTTTCAGGATAAAACCACAAACAATCGCATGGAATTAACCGCTGTGATAGAAGCGTTAAAATTTTTAAATCCCGCTGAGCCCGCGAGTATTTATACCGACAGTGAATATGTCAGAAAAGGAATAACCGAATGGCTGCATAACTGGAAAGCCAGGAATTGGAGAACGGCGGGGAAAAAACCGGTCAAGAACAGAGATCTCTGGGAATTGCTTGATTCACTGAACCATAAGGAAATTCGGTGGAATTACATCGCAGGTCATTCGGGAAACAGATATAACGAAGAATGCGACCGGATAGCCCGGCAGTTTATCAAAACCCGTACTCCCTGGGCAATTATCCAATGATATTCGAATATCATTTTAAATTATCTCTAATGCCGGAAATCACAATCCAACCATTAAATTCATGATATCGGACAACTTTCAACCAAAGAAATTATCTAAATTTTATGTCGATTTAAGAAACTAAAAGGATAAAAATGAAATTAAAATTCTTTCAAAATACAATAATCCTGCTGATTATTTTCTTGATAATTCTCCTTCATGCCGATCCGTTACCACCGTTAGAAAACTTTAAAATAATCTTGTCGTGGTCAACATTCGGTTCTGAACTTGAGGCGGTATTAATAATTCCCGATCCGGAGTCTGGTGTCGGATATCCTCTGAACGGAAGTTTACCCGGAGAGTCGCCAAACGGATATGTTGTCGCCAGCGGAGACATATCATCAAACCCGGAAATAGGCACAGAGACTTTTACGATCCGAAAATTCACGCCCGGGATTTATCAAATCTGGGTAAAGAATAAATTCATCGAAGAAGGCTTTTCTGATGAGGACATTTTTGGTTCTGAAGAAGATGTTTTCAGCGGCTCGAACGCCCGGGTAGATTTTTATCTTGATGATCAGCTCATCAAATCCATAGCTATCCCTTCCGATGCAAGTGGTATGGTATGGCTTCCAGCGGAAATCGAAGGATCGACAAAAAACATCACTGAAGTCAATGAATGTTACTCCCAGCTGAGAGCAATCCACGGAAAAGTAATAGATGCAGTAACCGGCGATCCGCTGGAAACCACCCTGGTGATTATTAAAAACCGTGATACAAAGGAAACCGTCGGACGCGCTATATCCGATAAAACCGGGAAATTTATTGTTTCCGTTGATCCCGGTCGCTATGTGGTTTACATTGGCAAAAAGACATATATTTCGGATAAATTCAAAGTAGATGTTATGCACGATTTTCCACGCTCAGTTCATGCCGTATTGACAAAGATCATTCCCAGCCAGGACTACCGGATAATTCTCACCTGGGATCGCTTCCCTGTCGATGTGGACGCACACTTAAGAGGACCACACCCTGATCATGAAGACTTTCATATCTATTGGAACAGAAGATCCCTCATCAAGGGGAAAAATTTCCTCGATCGTGATGACACGCGATCATACGGACCCGAAACCATTACGATTTATGGTCTTGATCCCGGAACATACCGCTATACTGTTCATAATTACAGCGGCAGAAGCGAGACTTCCGGTGACGCCCTGTCGAGAGGCAATATTAATGTGAAAATATATAACGGCGACCAATTGCTCAAAGAATACCAGATGCCACCGGGAACTTCCGGCAGCTATTGGCGTGTATTCGAAATAGATGGTGAGACGGCGACTATTCGTGATATAAACCAAACCGGATTTGAAAAAGACCCGGACGAATTATAAAATATTACTTCACTTGCACAAACTTTGCAACGATTACCTTAGTGCCACAGCTCTGGAAATTGATATGTAATTTTGCCCCATCTCCCATCCCATTCACTTCTATTACTTTCCCAACTCCAAATATTTTATGGGATACTATCGAGCCGCGGACAGCGGTTTTTCTTCTCGTTGGCATATCTGTTCCCTGATAAGCAACTTCAGATGTATTCCGTCGTGAATACCGCCTTCGTTTGGAGGCGATGACGCCCTCCCGTAACGACTCCACTTCGATAAGTTCTTTAGGGATTTCACTCAGGAATATCGAATCAGGTAAATATTGCATTTCGCCGGCACGATTGCGCACCTGAGCCGATGATAAAAATATTTTTTCCATCGCTCTCGTTAAACCAACATAAAACAGACGCCGCTCTTCTTCTACAGCCTTTTCGGAATTATCCCGGTCGAGTGGAAATAATCCCTGGTTTAACCCGCAAATGATTACAACAGGAAATTCCAGCCCTTTTGCACTATGCAGCGTCATCAATGACACGGTGTTCTTTTCATCTTCCCAGACATCGATATTTGTTAATAGAGAAACTTTTTCCAGATAGGCTTCCAAATTGGCTTCTTCAACAGTCGTACAGAATTCAGAGATATCATTTAAAAGTTCATCAATATTCGCCAGGCGCTGGATGGATTCTTCACCGCCCTGTTCTTTATAGTAAGACCGAAGCCCCAATTCATCAATAATAATCCGGGTCCATTCTTCAAATGCCAGTTTTTCTTTCGAATCGTCAATTCTTTTTATCATGTCGATAAATTCCTGGACTGCCTTTTTGGAACGTTTTGAAAGTTCCAGAAAATCCACATGATTTAAGGCTTCAAAGAGAGTTAGCTGCTTTTTTACTGCAAATGCGTCAATCCCGCTCAGCGTCTGTTTGCCAATTCCCCGGGGAGGAAAATTCAGGATTCGTCTTAGACTAACGTCGTCTTTGGGATTTGACAGAACACTGAAATATGCCAGAATATCCTTGATCTCTTTACGCTCATAAAACTTTACACCGCCGATAATATTGTATGGTATATTATTTCTCCTCAATATCTCTTCGAGGATACGGGTTTGTGCATTGGTACGGTACAAGATAGCAAAATCTTTAAATGTCCGTTTTTTCTTCAGAATTTCCTGCCGGATATTTACCGCGATCTTGGCTGCTTCATCATAATCGCTTTCCGCCTCAATTTTTATGAGAAGATCGCCGTCACTCTTTCGCGACCATAGTTCTTTTTTTACCCGGTTAATGTTATTCGCAACAACCCCGGATGCTGCCTTCAGAATATTGTTGGTTGATCGATAATTCTGTTCAAGTTTGAATACCCTGCATTCCGGATATTGCGCATCAAATTTGAGAATGTTCTCGATATTGGCGCCCCGCCAACTGTAAATACTCTGGTCGTCATCTCCAACAACACACAAATTACGGTGTTTTTTCGCAAGAAGGTCGATAAATAAAAATTGGGGTTTGTTTGTATCCTGGTACTCATCAACCAGAATGTACTGGTACCTGAGCCGATATTTTTCCAAAAGCTTCGGCTCTTTATCAAATAATTTTAACGGCAATAATAATAGATCATCGAAATCCACAGCATTGGACCGTTTAAGAGCTTTCTGATAGAGCGGATACAGCCCTTCTACGATATATTCAAAGCGGTTTCCCGGTCTTGGCTTAAAATCCTCAGGGCTTGTAAGCCAATTTTTTAAATAGGATATACGCGACAATACATTTTTAGGTAAAAATCCCTCTAAATCAATATTTGAATCACTGATTACCTTCTTAATAAGTTGTCGCTGATCGCTTTCGTCATAAATGGAAAAATATTTTGAGTATCCAAGGTGTTCGATCTCTTTTCGCAGGATCCGGGCGCAAATCGAATGAAATGTCCCGATATGAATAAACCCTGCCTGTTTTTCAACGAACTTTTCAACCCGGTTACGCAGCTCCTGGGCGGCTTTATTCGTAAAAGTAACCGCCAGAATGTTATCGGGTCTTACAATTCCGGATTTGATCAAATAAGCAATTTTATGGGTCAGTACTTTTGTTTTGCCGCTGCCCGCGCCGGCGAAAATCAATTGCTCGCCATCCAGATACTCCACGGCGCTCTTCTGTTGCGGATTCAAATCACGTAATGGATCCAATATCATTTCCCCCTTTTTGCGTCCCGGGCTACTTTTCGCCGGACACGTTGAAATCGTCTCTTTGCTTTCAGAAAACTGTCGTAATCACTGGTAAAGGAATGTGTCCCATCTCCAACAGCCACCATATAGAGATAATTAGTTTTTGCCGGCCAGGTTGCAGCAATAATGGATTTGATTCCGGGATTATTTATGGGACCCGGTGGAAGCCCTCGTTTTTTATATGTATTATATGGTGAATCAATATCCAGGTCATTGTTTAATAATCGACGTGGACCGTCCGGTATGATGTATTGGATCGTCGGATCGGACTCCAGTCTCATCCGCTTTCGCAACCGGTTGACATAAACAGATGCGACAAGCGAACGCTCATTATCGATCATACACTCTCCTTCTATAATTGACGCCAGGGCAAGAACTTCATGGAGAGACCGATTAGAAGTTTTAATTGCGTTTCTGATCGAATCATCCACCATTTCGTGGAAGCGGTTTACCATCTTTTGAATCACGATCAGAGGATTATCGGAATCATTGAAGTCATAGGTGTCGGGGAATAAATAACCTTCCAACGATGGCGATTCAATACCCAGTTGTCTCAGCACGGTGGTGTCATTCATATAATGCATGAATTCATCGTATGCGAAATTCAATTGTCCGGCAAGCAATGCGGCGATCTGCTTTACCTGACAACCTTCGGGAACCGTAATCCTGACCGAATGTACCTGTGAAGTAGAAAGAGTGCGGATTAAAGAACGATAATGTTTTACTTTCTGAAGATTGAAAAAACCAGCTTTCAACGATTTATTTTTAAACATCAAATGAGCCGCCAGAACGAAGGATTTGGGGTTGCTGATTATTTCCCTCTCTTGCAGCTGCTCGGCAATCTGGCTCAAATTACTTCCCTTGGGAATTGTAATCTTGATATTTTCCTGGTCAACGCGAACAGGAATCGACAACACAAAAAATCGCAAAGACAAAATGATAACCACAAGACAAATACCGACGAATAAATAATTATTTTTCGCCAGTTTATGCAATAAATCTTTCAAGTTCTGATAACGTTTTTTTAGATCTTTCATGTTACTCTTTAGAATGTGATTAAAATCGAAACGGTATCGGGATAAAGGTCAAAATAAAAATTATCAGAGCGATGATTCCGATCATCTTTTCATATTGGGTCACCGGTTCATATTCATCCATAATCGGCGGATGTTTCATTCGAGTTAGAAAATAAACCAGCACCGCCCACACCAGCCAATTAATTGAAAATATACTTAGAAATAAAAGGACGCCCAGCGAACCCCAGGCGATCTTTTTATACCATTTTCCCAAGAGCGCATAGGCAATATGCCCGCCGTCTAACTGACCTATCGGAAGAAGATTCAACATCGTCACAAGCATTCCGATCCACGCAGCGAAACCGACCGGATGGAGAATAATATCCATATTATCAGTTAATTGCGGATACATAATAAAGGTAGCGATTTTCATCAATATTGATTCGCCTAACTTTAATCCGATATCGCTGGAATCCATCATAATCGTAGATAATGCCAATCCGATAAAGAGCGCCGGAACCGCAATTAAAAACCCCGCAATCGGACCTGCCGCGCCAATCTCAACCAGGGCGCGCCGCTTGCGAACCGGTGACCGCATTTTGATGAACGCTCCAAACGTCCCGATAATCGTCGGCGCAGGAATAAAATACGGGAGCGTGGCATCGACTTTGTGTTTTTTCGCCAATAGAAAGTGACCAAGTTCATGTACTCCTAAAATCAGCATCAGGGTTACAGAAAAGGGTATGCCCCTTACGATTAACACCGGGTTTTGCAGCGGATTCACGCCTTCCATCAACGAACCGGCAAACAGAGTCGTAAAGATTGTCATGATAAAAAGTACAAGATTGATTCTCGGTATATTGCCTACGGTTGGCTGAAAACATATAGTGAAAATGTCCCTGTAATTTTCCTGTTTATGATGAATTTTATGGATTATGCCTCTGGTTTTGCGGCGAATATCCTCGACGGTTTGCCCGGGTTTTAAATAGCCCTCGACCACCAGAGCATCTTTATTTTCAGCGACGCCGGTAACCTGAATCCAGTTGCTAAATAACACTAAAATCTGTTGTTTCTTGTATTCGTCCATATTCGATCACATTGGATACTAAGGGGCTAAAATTACAATTCAATCCTATCTAAATCAATCAGAAATCTGAATTCAAAGAATCCAAATTCATAAAAAAAATTTATTTTTGTTTTTTGCCGCTTTCAGTAGTATTTTCCGCACCGCATCTTATTGTCTGGATGCCAGATACGAGATATTTCTTTCTAAAGGTAATTGAATAATGTCAATCGTAACCGCTATACGCCACAGATGGAATTCCCCGGGAGGGTATCGTGAGTTATTGCGCGTCGCCATTCCGCTGATCCTCAGCACCAGCGCCTGGTCGATCCAGCACTTTGTCGACAGGATGTTCCTGACCTGGTATTCACCTGAAACAATCGCAGCCGCGATGCCTGCCGGTATTTTTAACTTTACGATTATGTCTTTATTTATCGGCACAGCCAGTTATATCAGCACATTTGTTGCTCAGTTCTACGGATCAAAACAATTCAGAAACATCGGTCCTATCGTCTGGCAGGGGATTTACATTGCGATTATCGGGGGAATTTTTCATTTTCTGTTAATACCATTGGCAAAACCGATATTCGGATTTATCGGTCATGCCCAGGATATTCAATCCCTCGAAATCATCTATTTTCAAGTTCTCTGCATGGGCGCATTTCCGGCTATCGCCTCTTCTGCCCTCTCGGGATTCTTCAGCGGACGTGGAAAAACCTGGCCGCTGATGTGGATTAACGTTTTAGTAACAGCTACTAACATCGTACTTGATTATTTCCTGATATTTGGCAAGGGTGGCTTTCCGGAACTTGGTATCAAGGGCGCCGCCATTGCAACAGTCATTTCGGCTTGTGTCGGTTTTTTAATATACCTGATTATCATTTTACGACCATCGTTCTGCAAAGAATATTGCACTCTAGCGGGTTGGAAACTGGAATTTTCACTCTTCAGACGGCTCATTAAGTTTGGTTTTCCTAACGGCGTCCAGTTTTTCATCGATATGGCTGGCTTTTCTGCATTTCTGATGATAATGGGCAAACTCGGCAGGGATTCTCTGGCTGCAACTAATATCGCTTTCAACATTAACAATCTTGCCTTCATGCCGATGATCGGGTTTGGCGTCGCCGTATCTGTCCTCGTTGGTCAACACCTTGGCAATGATAAACCGGAGTTCGCCCGGAAAAGCGCCTATTCGGGATTTCACATAACCATATTTTATATGTCGGCGATGGCAATACTGTATCTCACGTATCCGGAACTGTTTATCAAACCATTTGTCGCAGGATCGGAACCTCAGGCATTGGCGTCGATCAGGGAAATCGTCGTCGTGCTCCTTAAATTTGTCGCTGTTTATTCTATTTTCGATACCTTTAATATCATCTTCGCTGCGGCGATTAAAGGCGCCGGCGACACCCGTTTTGTCATGCGAATGCTTGGTGTTCTGTCGGTTTGCCTGCTGATTATCCCGAGTTATTTTGCATTAATCGTCTGGAAACAGAGTATCTTCACCGGATGGACTATTGTAACAATCTATATCATCGCGCTCGGTGTAGCGTTCTATATTCGCTTTTTAGGCGGAAAATGGAAAGAGATGCGGGTAATTGAAAAACCCACACCCGGCTTGCCTTCTACATTTGCTGAGACGCCTACACCGGATGTGTAGGCTATATAAAACTACTGGTAATTTGAATGCAACGCTATGATTAAGCCGCCATGGGGATTTCAGTTGCGGCAGGAACTCACTCCTGACGCTTTTTTCGCAACTCCTCATCGTAATCCGTATCAAAGCCAATCGGTGTCAAATCTAAGTCCCATCTATCTTCGCACTGTTCCGTCAAGTCTGAGGACATGACAGAACTATAATTGAAAAACCCACGTCCGGCTTCCTTCTACCTTTGCTGAGACGCCGACACCGGATATGTAGAATTCGGCATTAGCGATAAGCAACAGCAAAATTTTTACAGTACTTTTACAAAACCAATACAAAATGTTCCGTATAATAGACAGTAAAATTACAGCATATGATAAATAAAGGAAGAAGTAAAAATGATTGGAAAAATGCCAACGCTGAAAATAGGAAAACTGACTTCAGAGATACCCATCATCCAGGGCGGCATGGGCGTCGGAATATCTCTCTCGGGTTTGGCTTCGGCTGTTGCCAATGAGGGCGGTATTGGCATCATTGCGGCTGTCGGACTTGGAATGTTTAGAACGAACCTACAGGGCAATATAAGTGAAAAAAATTCCAGGGCGTTAAGACAGGAAATAAAAACAGCCCGTTCAAAAACTGACGGACTGATCGGGGTTAATATTATGATGGCGCTTTCGGATTCCGACAGCTTATTTGAAGTTTCAGAAGAAGAAAAAGTCGATGTCATCCTGATGGGTGCCGGATTGCCACTGAAACTTCCCTCCCGCATTGTTGATCAGGGACTTGGAAATATTCATACAAACTTTATCCCGATTGTGTCATCGGGCAGAGCAGCGAAAATCATATTTCAGCATTGGGCTAAAAAGTATCGGCACATTCCCGATGCCGTGGTTGTAGAAGGTCCCCTCGCCGGTGGTCATCTCGGTTTCAAAGCTGCTGAGCTCTACGCTGAATCCAACTCACTCGAATCTCTGCTTCCTGAAGTTTTAGCCGCAGTTAGTCCATTTGAAATTCAGTTTGGTAAAAAAATTCCCGTCATTGTTGCCGGGGGTATTTATAGCGGTGCGGATATTCACAGGTTTATCCGACTCGGCGCCAGCGGCGTACAAATGGCTACTCGTTTTGTAGCGACTCACGAATGCGACGCGGATATCCGGTTCAAAGAAACGTATGTAAACTGTCAAAAAGATGATTTAAGAATTATAGAAAGTCCGGTTGGAATGCCCGGCAGAGCGATTAATAACGATTTCCTGGAATCGGTATCCGCAGGCAATAAAAAGCCTTTTAAATGTCCTTGGAAATGTCTGCGAACCTGCAACTATACAGAAGTGCCTTACTGTATAGCTAAAGCTCTAATCTTTGCCCGTAAAGGAAAATTCGGAGGCGGATTTGCTTTTGCCGGCGCAAATACGTATAAAGTCAAAGAGATAATATCGGTTAAAGAACTGGTCAAGACACTAATGAGAGAATATAAACATGAAGATTTGACAATGAGAGCGTCATCTGACCCGGAAATTTCCGTATCATTCAGACCGGATCTTGCGGCTGTTATAAAAAATAAAACCAACCCCGATTCTGTGGCTGTTTTATAAAATATATCAGGTCAACCCTGATATCCTGTCTATTCTATAAGAATAACAAACCCATTTAGCCCTCATTATACTCGGGCGAAATGGGTTTGTTATTGTTTTCCCTGAGTTTTGTGCCCTCATCCTCAATGCTGATTATATTCTTTTATAGAGCGCACCAACAGTTTTCTTGTAGATTCTTTTACTGATTCCGAACAACTCGTAAATAAGCTCAGGCGAACTTTTATCACTTACGGCAATAAAAAATAATCTCCATTAAAAGTGTTTGCGACATTCACAGTCGCGATAACGATTTAGAGAGATGGTTGTGAGACTTAGTTAAGCAATAAGAGTTTCTGCTTACTGAGCTTGTCTTTCTGTTGCAATACCAGGAAATATACGCCGCTACTGATGCGGTGTCCCCGGCTGTTTTTTCCAGCCCACCGGAGCACATGCAGTCCTTTGTATGGTTCGGAAATAGTAAAGTCATCAATCTTCTGCCCTAAAATATTATAAACCTTCAACGATGCTTTTGAATCATCGATCAGGCGGGCGCGGATATCGACAGTCTGTCTATCCGATGTCAGAAATGGATTCGGAATGACGGAAAAGATTTTCAACTGATCTGACGGCTCGGTTATTGTCCCCTGATATTGAAAATTCATAGTTGATGAATCAATCCCGTTATAGAAAGTAAACGGAATCGACGCCGAATATATATTTTCCGGATCGATAAAAACATCAACGCGGGCTGTATCCGTCAATCCAATAACTCCTTGCACGGGATAAAACGCAAGCACAGGATCATCAGATTGAAAATTGAATCCTGCTTCGCCAATCCCGATATTTATGACCCTCAATGTTTTTGTAATAACTTGATCGGAAAATATCATATCGTCCGGATAAATTGCCGATTGCGGTAGATTCCGGTTACGTTCCAATACCGATACCATCAGGGAGTCATTCCCACCATTCGATTGAATATCCAAATTATGATTATAAATACCGGGGTCCAGCAAATTCCTGTTAACTGTGACAGAAACCGACTGACGGGTTGTCAGATTGCTTCCATCCGTGGGATTGACTGTCATCCATACCGGAGTTTGCGATGTGATTTGCCAGTCTAATTCTTCCGAACCGAGATTCCGTATCTCAAAGGTATTTGTATATTCGCCACTCCAGAACAGTAGTATGGCAGGCGTGACCGATAACATCGGACTGCTGGTGATTTCTTTGCGAATGATGGCAGCAATCGCCCAGTCACCATCGAGACTTTCATTACCAACCTGGTATTTAATCAGATCTAAATAATTGCCTCCTGTTTTTAAGTAAGCCCTGCCAAATCCTTCGTCAGTTTCACAATAGCCAAGACTTTGTTTGGAGTCCTCGCTGCTGACTGAAATATAAAATGAAGTCGTAGTCAATGATGATACACCATTAGGAAAATAGAATTTCGTCCAGCTCATCTGGTTGGGGACGATTTCATATGCTTCTACCGGAGCTCCATTAAGGGATTGGATAACCTGTATTATCAGCGGCGAGTCTTTACCAACATTAACCATGATTCCGGCTAGCTGAGATGATTCATCGGGTAATTGAAATTTCTCGGCAGCGAACGCATCGTTCATTTGTATGTAATAACTGACTGACTCATCGTAAACGATCTCAGACTCTTCGACACCGCCTATACCGCTGGCTGAATACGTGAGGGAGATTGTACTTTCTTTCGATGTGATCTTTTCCCAGAACGGAATAAACGTTATTTTTTCATATGTGATCCCGAAATCAGGATCTTCAAAATGATAAGGTGATTTAGTAAGAGATGTGACATTTACCTGCTCCTCATCTGAATGCCGGATTATTGCCATTTTAAACTGCGGGTCTGTATCAAAATCGAGATTAAATTCAATGTCCTTACCGGCATAAAATTGAATATACTGAGCGGCAGCGTTGGACAGTTTCAAACTGATCATATTGTCCTTTGTAAAACTTCCGTAAAAATGATCTGACTGGACATCGGGAATATTTTCCCCTTTATAGCTATATTTTCCACTATGTATATCGGGATTATTAATCAGATTTGCGATGAACCAATCCTGAATTAATTCTTCTTTTGTGGTTATGAATCCATTGGATTGTAATACGTTACCGTAGCTATCCAATGAATTGGATTTTTCCTGAACAATATCATGGATAAAATCAACGCCAAATCGTTTATAATTATAAAATGTCCACAATCCGACTTTTGCATAGTCGGTAACACTTTCATCAAATGAATTCAAGGGTCTGTTTGTATCACGTAAAAATAAGCTGAAAGAACGGGACTCAAATCCGAGGATAATCGAAGCTAATTCCGAAAGACCTTCGTTTAGCCAGATACTCTCGTCGGAATCTGCTCCATAATGAATTAAATGTTGTAATTCGTGAGCGATGACACCGAGGGTTGCTTCGTCATACACTTTTGCGGGATTTGTATCGATATATATAATGTCACTGTAATTTCCTTTCCCGGGCTGATTTATCTGATCAATCGGATCGAAATATCCGGCGACATAGGTCTCAGACTCATCCGGTACATAATTGTCTCTGACGTCAATCAAGAGCACAAAAAGTTTACCATTTTTATCCACATCCGGAATTTGCCCGAATATCTCGATTTCATTAGCAATGATTCCCTTATTGGGATTTATTGATAATGCGGGTGTTTCATACAATAGAGTCGCTACAAGCCTGTCGGTGTCGGTATGATTGATTCTTCCGGAATCGACCTCGGCTGCTTCGGCATAAACGACAATCTCATTCTCCTCCTTGATCTTATAGAAGGATACTTCGATTATCGTAGCAGTGCTGGAATGAAGGTCTTCTCTGATATAAAATGTTGTATCGCCGGCAGTAGGTTTCGCCAGCCGTTTTGTAATAACAATTTCCGGGATTTTGCCCCAGGTGTGCGGTGTTCCACAAACCGGAATGGGATCAGAAACAGTTAATTGATTTGAAAATAGTAATAATGGTAGAGATATTATAAATATCAGGCGTTTGATTCGCATTACGATTTCGGAACAGAATGCCATTCTTCCGCCGGAGCTCTCCCCATCAGATCGCGTAGCGCTTTTTGCGGGTTCTTACCTTCAAAGAGTACTTTGTAAATCTCTTCGGAAATGGGCATCAGAACTCTATATTTTTTCATCATTTGATGAACAGTCATACAGGTATGAACACCTTCGGCAATCATAGACATTCCATTTAAAATGTCCTCTAATTTCCGACCTTTCCCAATCTCTTCCCCAACATATCTGTTGCGACTGTGTTTACTGCCGCAGGTTACAATAAGATCACCAACACCGCTTAATCCTGCGAAGGTTTCTTCACGTCCACCCAGACGGACGCCAATGCGGATCATTTCCATTAACCCGCGCGTGATCAACGCTGCTTTTGTGTTATCGCCCAGACCTAATCCATCACAAATACCGG
>JADHWC010000020.1 GCA_016783665.1 Fidelibacterota bacterium
ACAGCGCCTGGTCTGCCGTGTGGGTTAACAGCCTGATCAATGTTGCCCTTGGAGATTCGGTTGAAGTCGAAGCCACTGTTACTGAAAATTACGGTTTTACCGAACTCGATGCATTCGCGGTTACAGTTATCAATTCCGGCAATACAGTTCCGGCGCCACTTGCACTGACAACCGGTGCAGCCAGCGCTGAAATGTATGAGAGCGTTTTACTCTCTGTATCCGGCACATGTGATAATCCCAATATTGGCTATGGCGAATGGTCAATCGATGACGGCTCCGGTTCAGTTATATTCGACGATTTGTTTTATGCATTCACACCAACCATAGGATGGGATTATGACGTAACCGGTGTACTGCTCTACTCTTTTAGTGCATTCAAGGTCCTGCCGCGTGACGCAGACGATATCATAGAGCACCTGCCTGACGTTGTTCTGCCGCTATTTGAAGGCGCCACTGATGGTACTTTCGATCTGGAATGGACATTCAATGAATGGGGTGGCGGTGATGTTGACGGTGATCTTGTTATTATTGATTCCACCGGATCCGCCTGGGCAAGTCATGTTATAGCTTACTCTGACACAGGCTATACAGGTATTGCCCACGTCGAAGATGCGCTATTCATGAGCTACACGATATCAGCGGATATCTATATTGTCGGTCCCCAGGACGCCAATTTCAATTTGTATACTGGCCTGGCTGTAAAATCCGCGCATAATACCGGTGAATATTACCGTTTCATCATTCGGAATAGCAGTACAGATAACGGCCAGTTAAAATTCCAGGGATACGATGGCGTCAATTTTCACATCAGCAAAGCCTGGAACCCCGGGGTAGATTTTACGGCATTGGAAACCGGCTGGCATAATTTCAAAGTCACAGTAGTCGGCAATAATTTCTGGGCTTATGTTGACGGACTGGAATTACCTGGCTGTCCGCTCAGTGATGATGCTCCGTTTATGACCGCCGGTTTTCCGGGAATCTTCAAATACAATACCGGCGTGGGCACAGTGATGTTTGACAACTTTAGTGTCGTCGAACCAATATCCGGAATCATGCCGATTGCAAATGCCAGAGCAGATGCTGACGGTGACTTCATGCCGGATCTGTTAAACGAATACGTAACCGTCAACGGTATTGTAATTTCACCCGATTTCGGTCTGGGTTATACAACCACAACCGACATCTGGATTCACGATGGCACAGGCGGTATTCATGTTTATACCGGCGTTTTTAAATCCGCAGCTGTATTGGGTGACAGCATCGAAGTTACCGGAAAAATAGCCGATTACAATGGTGAAATTGAACTCGTGCCTGATGCTGCGGAAGACATAGTTGTTCTCAGTTCAGGTTGCGCTCTGCCGGAGCCCACGTTGATTACTATTGCTGACATTGATGAACCGGATGAGGCTGACCTTGTTATTATTAAAAATGTACATATGGTAGATCCTACCGAATGGCCACCTGCCGGGGAAAACGCCAACGTGTTCATCAC
Organism: Fidelibacterota bacterium; assembly: GCA_016783665.1. GTDB lineage: Bacteria > Fidelibacterota > UBA2242 > UBA2242 > UBA2242 > UBA9312. The sequence continues at coordinate 1,493 of JADHWC010000020.1, forward strand.
TGACGGTGGACCGGATACTTTGATCATGAGAATCGATAAAGATACCGATCTGGCGGGATGGATTGTACCGTACGACGTTTTCGATGTCATTGGTATAGTTGATCAATATTCTTTCTCAGATCCACCGAATGATGGATACCAGATCAAACCACGCTTTCAGACAGACTTTTTAGATGCAGAAGTGATTGTACCGATTGCCGAAATGAATGAAGGTTTCGAAGATGTATTTCCACCGGACGGCTGGAAAGTGTTCGCAACGAATATCTTAGCGGGCAACCCGGCAGAACCCTGGAGTAAATCCGATAATGCGCCGGTAAGCGGAACCTATAACGCCTATATGTCAAATTACGACACACAGTCTGATTGTTGGCTTGTCACTCCTCCGATTGATCTGCTTGGCGATATGGATCTGTTGAAGTTCTATGCCAGGGATGACCTGAACACATCCGCCAACGATTTCGGATCGGAATTAAAGGTTTATGCTTCTATTTTAAGCGGCAGAGACACGGCGGATTTCGTCCTGGTCTCAACTATTAGCGAAGCCGATTGTTATGACGCAACTCCGGAATTTACTATTGATCTGAAACAATTTACCGATGCCGACTATGTCTTCATCGGTTTCATGGTTCATAACTTTGGTGATCCGGCTGATCCCGATGCCGGTGGTGATAACTGGAGTCTCGATGATGTCCGGCTTGATAGTACTCAAGTTGGCATTGATAAAGACGCCCAGTTGCCAATGGAATATTCTCTAAGTCAGAACTACCCGAATCCGTTCAACCCGACAACTAATATCAAGTTGGCTCTACCCGAAGCCGCCAATGTGAACTTATGTGTCTATAACCTAATTGGTCAGGAAGTAGCCGTTATTCACAAAGGTCAGCTGCAGCCGGGATATCACAGCTTCATCTTGGATGCATCCAGACTGGCAAGCGGTGTTTACTTCTATAAAGTGGAAGCAAATAACTTCTTCGACCTCAAGAAAATGACGATTCTGAAGTAATTCAGAACATTTCAGATAATGCAAAAAAGGCTGCCTCCGGGCAGCCTTTTTTATATACGGTCAATAAATGCTATTAGACAGTCATAATCGATTCGGTCCTGATGCTTTTATTCTTCAGCCTCGGCTCAAAAATCACATGCAACGCCATAGCAATTACACCTTTAATACAGCCTTCTTCTTTCAGCTCCCCCACAACAATCGGCGTTGACTGGAAAGGAATATTATGCATATTCTGCTTGACAATATCCCGACACTTTTCAAGCAGGTAATCGGAATATTCAACTACACTCCCGCATAAAATAATTTTACTGGTATTGAGAGTTTTAATCAAATCCGAACACAACGTCGCTAAAAGCATCGCGTATTCATCCAGCACTTCCTGTACAAGCGCAGAAATCGTCTCGTTTCGATCATCCAGCAGTTCCTGTAACGAAAAATGTTGTATATCCATTTCCGGTAACTGGTGCTTCAATTTCATTTTAATAGTATCAATTAAATGTTGCTCCCTCAAAATATCACCAAAATAATGTTGGTTTGTATATAGATTTCGAAAATATGAGCGATTAGCTATATGATGTCCAAGTTCAATATATCCAATCTCTCCGGCGCTGCCGTAGCGACCGCGTAGCAAGCTGCCGTCAACAATCACACCGCCGCCAATACCTTCACCGAGCCAAATACAAACCATATGATCCGTATCCTTTCCGGCTCCCAGCAAGTGCTCACCGAATGTTCGGGCGTTTACATCATTTTCAATAACGACCGGAACTTTATATTTTTCACTGAATACAGATGCCAGGGGATGTTGCACCCAGCCATGCAGGGTTACGGCAAAAGCCAGTTCGCCTTTTTCATAATCAATAAAACCGGGCAGTCCAATCCCGATACTGATTAATTTTTCTTTATATTTTGGGTTGCCGCTAAAAATCTGATCGATACAACGGGTAATCTCAGGCAAAACTGAGACTATCGTTCCCCCTGTTTCAAAATGAACAATTTCTTCACGGATAATCTCAGAATTCAAATTTGCCAAAGCAATTTTTGCATGGCTGCTGTGAATTTCAATACCTACGACAAACCCATTATCAGGATTCAATTTCAATAAAGTTGGGCGTTTTCCACCCTTTTTAGTCGACTCACCTTTGCCTATTTCAACAATATATCCGGCTTCGCTTAATCGGTTCACGATTTCCGAGACGGCGACTTTGGAAATTTTAGTTCTTCTCGCCAGTTCAATTCTTGAAATTATTCCTTCGTTCTTAACGAGCGTCAGGATTCTGATCTCGTTAAGCTCTTTGATAAATTGGGAATTGACAATATTCATGATGGCTACTCAATATTTTCCACTATTTTTATTATAATTTTCCGTGTTATACATAAATCCGCAGGTAAAATAATATATCCTTACAAATTTAAAAAGAACGTTTATTAGTTTATGCAACTAACTCAGGCAGACACTGTATTTTTGATTTAAGATCAGTCCAAAATTTCCATAAAAATCGGATTAAGCAGGCACAATCCGGATAGACTTCATTCCCCGTGGAGTTTTATCTAAATTGGACAACCTGGTATAATTTGTATTTTCTTACTACTTTAGCTTAGATTTTTGTCAACACAACCGAAGAAATGATATGATTAACAATATTCAAGTAAAAATACGCGGCTATCACCTGGACTTGTACGGTCATGTCAACAATACCCGCTACCTGGAGTTTCTGGAAGAAGCTCGCTGGACAATTAAAGAGAAATATTTCGATTTCCCGGACAAGCATGATGAAGGATTCGGATTTGTGGTCGTCAATACTAACATCAATTATCGGAATTATGCTCAATTGGGCGATACACTGGAAATTCGCACGACTATTTCTCATATCGGTAATAAAAGCGCCGTATTCCGGCATGAAATTTACCTAATCGGATCTGATAAATTAATCGCCGATGCCGATGTGACTTTTGTGATCATCGACCGAAACACTGGTAAAGCTATGCCGATTGAAGGTGAATGGCGGACACAGCTTGAGGTTCTTTATGACCAGCCCTTTTCCGGTCACCAATAAAACCACCAAATCCTGCATTTTTCCTTGAATGTATAGACCTGGAAGGTTTTAAGAACCTTACGACGAATTATAACCGACCTTTGTACCAAAATAAATGAAATTATTAAAATAACGTTTGGTTTATCCGAATTAATATCTTATATTTTAAAGATTTGAATTCGACTGCCACAAACCTGACCAATTGTAATAACTTAAATAATTAAGCAGGATTGGTAGGTCGTTTTCGCAATGTTAATTAAATAAATAGAATGATTTTCAGTAATCAAAGGAGTCAATGTTGAATATCTACGTGGGTAACCTACCCAAAAACACAAATGAAGATGCAGTTCGCAGTCTGTTTGAAAAACATGGTGTTGTCGCTGATGTTAAATTAATCAAAGACCAATATACCAGAGACCTTCGCGGTTTTGGATTTATTGAAATGCCAACCAAAGCAGAAGCATTAAAAGCAATTCAGGAAGTCAATGGTACAGAGCTGGAAGGAAGCTCATTAATCGTTAATGAAGCCAAACCTCGCGGCGAACGATCAGGCGGCGGTCGCGGTGGTAGCCAACGGAACCGTTGGTAGACCACAAATAAAATCACTTAACAGATTTTTAAAGCCTCGTATTTGTGCGGGGCTTTTTTTGTCTCAAAGAGACCACCTTAAGGCAATTCACCATATATTTTAACTTGCTAAGAATCATTTTTATCTGAGCTCAGCTGATTCAGGCCGACTGAACCGGATAAAAAAGTTTTTTACCTCGACGGAAACCGCCAAATTTAAAAATTATAAGTAATTATGTGGACTAAATTGTCAGCAAGAAAAGGTTCTGACGCCCTATCGACTTTACATCCACATTGATGAATCCCAATTTCTTCGCAACTCTTCGCAGGCGCCCGACTTTTATGCGGTGCCATAGTGGCGGTCCATGTTTTGTGATCTTAAATTGCCATTCAAGTGCCGCGACATATTTGGAAGCGACTCTCTTTGCCTCGTTCAAGGCTTTTTCCAGGCTGTCGGCTTCGTGCAGGGCATGAGCATAGAAGACCAGGTCAAAGCTATTTACGTCATAAGGCAGCCGCTCCAACTCTCCCACTTTGAACTCACCCTCGGGAACATGCTGCCTGGCAGCTTCGATCATCTGCGGATTTATGTCAATCCCGGCTATTTTCAAACCTCGCTGATGAAATGCCTCTGCAAAAACGCCGCTGCCGGTGCCGGCATCCAGCACAGAATGGATATCCCTGTCTTTCAAACACAGGTCAACGACGCGGTCAACCTGTAGGATTTCCAGCCGTTCGGCTCTACGTAGGCGGTCAGTTGAACCCTGATAGACTTTTTTATGCATATTATCCCTCAATATGCCATCAGAATATTATCGCAGGGTATCATCTTTATAATAATCAATAGTTACAGATATAATCAGGGCAAATAAAGCGGCGCACCGACTCCGATGGGCAATCCTAACAACATCCAGATTGCCAGAAGTATTATCCAGGCAATGGTCAGGAATATCGTATAGGGCAGCATTGTGGCGATAATGGTACCGATACCCGCCTTTTCATCATACTTCTGGGCAAAAGCCACAATGAGCGCAAAATAGCTCATCATCGGCGTGATTACATTCGTCACGGAATCTCCAATACGAAAGGCAGCCTGGGTAACGGCAGGATGATAACCGAGCAGCATAAACATAGGAACAAAAATCGGCGCCATGATAGCCCATTTCGCGGAAGCGCTTCCCATGAACATGTTAATAAATGCTGATAAAATCACAAAAGCAATCAGAAGTCCGATCCCTGTAAAACCAATAGACTTAAGCAATTCCGCACCCTTTATAGCGAGCAGCACACCAATATTACTCTGCTTGAAATAGTAAACAAACTGGGCTGCGAAGAAAACCAGTACGATATAACCGCTCAGACCTCTCATGGAATTAGTCATGTGTTTTACCGCATCCTTGTCATTTCTAATCGTGCCAACGACAATACCATAAACTATGCCGGGAATAAAAAAGAAAATCAGGATAGCGGTAATCAATCCGGACATGAAGGGCGAATTGAGCAGTGAGTTTGTTACCGGGTCTCTCAACAGGGCATTATGAGGCAGGGTTAAAAGTAAGAATACGGCGATCGTGACCAGGCAAGCAACGCCCGCCCAGATTAAACCAAGCTTTTCTTTAGGTTCGATTTTATCGAAATCTTCCAGTTTGCCTTTGTATTCGCCAAGCCTTGGTTCCACAAATTTCTCGGTGATCCAGGTACCGATAATTGTAACCATAATTGCCGAAGTCATCATAAAATAGACGTTTATCGCCGGACTAAGTTTCATAGCAGGATCAATAATATTAGCGGCAGATTCCGAAAGACCCGCCAAAATGGGATCGATAGTTCCGATTAAAAAGTTTGCGCCAAATCCTGCCGATACACCACAAAAAGCCGCGGCTAAACCAGCCAGGGGATGACGTTTAAAGGCAGCGAAAACCATCGCACCCAGGGGAATCAGGATAACGTATCCGGCACTGGAAGCAAGGTGTGATAGAACACCGGCAGCCACAACTGCTGCAGTAATAAGACGTCCCGGTGCGGTAGTGACCAGATGTCTAAGCGCCGCAGTAATTAATCCTGAACCTTCAGCCACACCGACACCGATCATGGCAACAATAACTATTCCTAACGGTGGAAATTTTACAAAGTTATCAGTGGCGCTGGAAAAGATAAACCGAAAACCATCGGCGCTAAGTAAATTAATAGCACGGATATTTTCACCAGTTCCGGGATGAATTGTGACCATGCCGGAACGCTGAATGAGATATGATAAAATGAGCGTCACCAAGGCAAAGATTGCAAATAATGTCGCCGGATGGGGTAACTTATTTCCAACCAGTTCAATCCCATCCAGTGCCCGCAGGCTGAATGGCCGTTTATCGGGATCCTTTTTACGCTTAAAAAGGCATTTAATAAAACATTTACTATCTTTATCGGGTGATGCTGCCGATTTTTTATTCATCATCATTCTCCCTAATTCTTCAAATTGCTATCAATACTGCTTAAATAATTTAAGTTTAACAATTGCCAATGATACAAAACAATTTCCAAGAATAAAAATTATTTCAACCTGAAAATATTCTCACAGTAAAATATTCACAAACAACATCAACACTAATATAACTGCTATTGATAATTGGGATAATTCAATACAGGATGTATATTAAAGCAATGACTAAATCTAAATTTCAGGCAATTCTTTTCGACCTCGATGGCACTCTGGTAGATTCAAGCCGGGATATCGCCACTTCGATAAACCTTACATTAAAACATCTTGGATACGATCCGATTACATTGAACCAGAGTAATTCATTCGTCGGCGACGGGATTCGCATGTTGGTTAAAAGGGCTTTAGGTAAATCAATTTATAATGATGAACGCCATATAATTGAGCCTGACTTACTCTCTGAAGCAGATAAAATTTACCGGAAATATTACGCTCAGCATGTACTGGATACAACGCTCCCTTATCCGGGAGTTGTAGATACTTTAAATCGAATTGCCGGGTTACAATTAGCCGTGATTTCAAATAAAGCCGTTGTATATGTGAACGAAATCATGATTCATTTTCAACTTGATAAGTATTTCAAGCTTATTCTCGGCGGTGATTCGTTGGAACTGAAAAAACCGGATCCTTATCCCCTGTTGTATGTTGCTCAACAATTCAACATCGATCCACAACAATGCTTGATGGTCGGCGATAGCGAAAAGGATATTATCGCCGGAAAAGCAGCCGGAATGATCACATGTGCCGTCACCTACGGTATGCGATCCGAAGAGTCTCTAATAAAACAACAGCCCGATTACATCTTTTCAAGTTTTTCTGAGCTCACTTCCCATCTTGCCTAAAATATTATTAACATTGATAAAAAACATAGTCATTATAATTACCATAAAGACACTAAGTCCCTAAGATTAATATGGTTATAAAGAAATGTTTTACTAAACTAAGTTTTATTTCTTAAACTAAATTTTACTCTAATTTTGGCATTTTAAAAAGTTTGTGACTTCGTGGTTATGGGCAATTAGGTTAGATAGTAGAGTTATCAAAGTGAATCTCTAAAGATTTTCGACCGATTTTCATTTTTCTGAGCGTTACACCCGCTTGATCAAACATAATTTTAGACGCCTTGGCTGCGTCGGTATCCTTATATTTATCAGAAAGATATACGACCTCTTTAATGCCTGTTTGAATAATTGCTTTGGCGCATTCATTACAGGGAAATAGAGCCACATAGATGGTACAGCTATTCAAATCCCTCGAGATACTGTTAAGAATGGCATTCAGCTCTGCATGACAGATAAAGGGATATTTGGTCTCTAAAAAAGAGCCTTCTCTATTCCAGGGTAGAAGTTCATCGGAACAACCGGTAGGAAAACCGTTATATCCAACTCCGACAATCTTTTTCTGCTGGTTAACTATACACGCACCAACTTGAGTATTGGGATCTTTACTCCGTTGAGCCGAAAGCAGCGCAACACCCATGAAATAATCATCCCAGCTGATATAATCTCTTCGTTTTTCGATCTTTTCCACAAATAGCTCCTTAAAAATACGCAGGAATTTACAGTATCAATACACTAAAAACCACTTTTGTATTTCAGGCCAACAACCTTGCTAATAATCATGTGAAGAATCTTAATTAATTTAAGCATACTGCCTGCTTTTTTGTTGTTATAATTAAATTGTTTACGTTATATTACCCTTTGAATGAATATAATTAAAGTTTAAAGAGGTTCGTATGTTTACTGCATTGGAAGGAGCAACGGAATTTATCGGGAAAAATGATATTCGTTTCATCGATTTAAAATTCACAAATCTGTTTGGCGGGCTTCATCATATCACCATTCCGACGCACCAGCTTAATGATCAACTCATGCAGGAAGGAGTCGGGTTCGATTCCTCTTCCACTCCCGGATTCAAAGCTCTCGAAACCGGCGATATGGTATTGGTACCGGATCTTGAAACGGCATTCATGGATCCTTTTCACGAATATCCAACCTTGAGTATTTTATGCAATATCGCCGAAGCGGATACAAAGAAACGCTTTCACAGGGACCCCCGATATATTGCTGCTCTTGCCGAAAAATACCTGTTATCAACGGGAATTGCAACCGAGAGTAGATGGGGACCGGAATTCGAATATTACATTTTTGATAGTATCGATTATCGAAATGATCCCTTTTATTCCTATTTTAAAATCAATTCTAATGAGGCTCAGTGGAGTAATTATTTCGATAAAGGTAAACAAGATGGCTACCAGCTGTTTAATCATCGCGGATATCATGCAGCTCCTCCCTGTGATGAACTTTACAACATCCGTTCCGAAACGGTTAAAGTAATGGAAGATTGCGGAATCCCCGTAAGGTACCATCACCATGAAGTCGGCAGTTCCGGACAGGTTGAGATCGAAGTGCTACTCGGCAAATTAACCCGTATGGCGGATGTCACAATTCTTACCAAATATATCGCTAAAATGGTTGCTAAAAAATATGGTAAAACCGCTACCTTCATGCCGAAACCGCTCCATTACGAACCCGGCAGCGGTATGCACTTTCACCAGCATCTTTTTAAAGATGGGAAGCCGCTTTTCTATGACGCCGATGGATATGGAGGACTAAGTCCGCTGGCACAATCTTATGTGGCTGGCATTTTAAAACATGCGCCGGCAATCACCGCCCTGACAAATCCTTCGACCAATTCCTACAAACGCCTGATCCCCGGTTTTGAAGCGCCGGTGGCTCTATTCTTCAGCCTTGGAAACCGCAGTTCTGCTATCCGCATTCCCAAGTACGCCACCAGTCCGGAATCAAAGCGCATCGAATACCGTCCACCGGACGCCACCTGCAATCCGTACATTGCCATGTCGGCTATGCTGCTTGCCGGAATCGACGGAATCCAGAATAAATTAAACATTACAGATGAAGGATTTGGTCCTCTCGATGTAAATCTCTTCGATCCGCAAAATGATAATGTTCGGAATTCAATCAAATCATTACCAATCTCACTTGAATCGGCGCTCGACCATCTGAAACAGGATTACAAATTTCTCCTTAAGGGAGATGTCTTTCAGGAAGATATTTTCGAGACCTGGATCGATTATAAAATCACGAACGAATACCTGGAAAACCGGAACCGACCGACACCATATGAATATTTGCTTTACTACGGTGTTTAAGGCTATATTTGACCGATGTTAAAGACAATGTAACAAAATCAAAATATTCTCTCCATATATCCGGAGATTTAATGTATATTTCAATTCAAACGAGGGGGTGTCATGAAACAATTTATTGGTGTACTTATGGTATTTTTAACTCTTAGCTTCTTTAATAATGAAGTCCTGTCACAAACGCGCGACCGGTCTGAGATTGCAGATCAGTATAAGTGGGATCTGACGGATCTTTATTCTTCCGAGGAAGCATATCAAAAAGCCAAAGATGAAACTGTAAGGAAATTCGACGGCATCCTGGAATACAAAGGCAAGCTGACGAAATCTCCTGTTTCACTCTTAAAGGGTTTGGATTACCACAGCAATATTATCAAGGAAATGCTACGACTTTCAAGTTATGCCGGTCAAAAATCGGACCTCGACACACGGGATTCCAAATATCTTGCCATGCGCCAGGAAATAAGCCAGTTGTTTACTCAATATAACTCAAAATCTTCCTTCATCGATCCGGAAATCCTGACAATGAATAAAAAGAAGATCGACAAATTCCTTGCCAAAGAACCCAAATTAAGAATTTACAAACACTACCTTCACGACCTGCTTCGCAGTAAAGAACATATGCTTGGTGAAAAAGAGGAAAAGATCGTCGCCGAAGCCGGACTGGTTACAGGTACTGCCGGTTCAATTTACAGTATTTTCAAAAACGCCGATATGCCCTATCCGACAGTTAAATTAAGCAATAGCGAGGAAGTGCTCGTCGATCAGGCTGGATATGGTCGGTATCGTGCTACTCCGAATCGGGAAGACCGTAAAATTGTATTCGAAGCATTTTTCGGAAAATTCAACGATTTCAGTCGTTCGTTCGGTACTCAGATTGACGGAAATGTAAAGTCACATATCTTCTATACCAATGTCAGAAACTACGACAATACACTCGAAAGAGCATTGGATGCCAACAACATCTCCACCGATGTCTATCATTCACTAATCGAAAACGTGAATAAGAACTTGGATTCCTTTCATCGTTATCTGGAAATCAAACGCCGTATGCTGGGTGTGGATACACTGTTTTATTACGACTTGTACGCTCCGACAGTAAAAGGCATCGATGCTGATTTTGAATATGATGAGGCTATTGATATGGTCCTCTCCGCGGTGAAACCGTTGGGAAAAGATTACGTTAAAACAATCGATGAAGCATTTAAAAATCGCTGGATCGACGTTTATCCCACTCCCGGTAAACATTCCGGCGCTTACATGTCCGGCAGAGCTTATGATGTTCATCCCTATATATTGCTGAACTATAACAATCTCTACAACGATGTGTCAACTCTGATACATGAACTTGGTCATACAATGCAAAGCTATTACAGCAATAAAACCCAGCCTTTTCAGACAGCCATGTACCCGATTTTCGTAGCCGAAGTCGCATCAACACTGAATGAAATCCTGTTATTCACCGATGTTTACAATAAAACCACCGATGATGATGTGAAATTATCACTTCTCATGGAATACCTGGATGGTATCAAAGGGACCCTTTTCCGTCAGACTCAATTCGCCGAATTTGAGCTGCGCATGCATAAAATGGCTGAAAAAGGCGTACAGATCACCGGCGATTCCATGTCAGAGCTATATAAGAGCATCGTACAGGCATATTACGGACACAATGTAGGTGTATGTGTCGTTCCCGATTATATCGACGTTGAGTGGGCTTATATCCCCCATTTTTACTATAATTATTATGTCTATCAATACTCAACATCCTTTACGGCTTCCACAGCGCTTGCCGAGAAGATCATAGCTAAAGAACCCGGCGCTTTGGATAAATATATTGACTTCCTGTCTGCCGGAGGTTCCGATTACCCGATCAATCTTCTCAAAGACGCCGGCGTGGATATGACCACCTCCGAACCATTTGACAAAACCATGAAAATGATGAACTGGGCAATGGATGAAATCGAGAAGATTTTGGATGAAAAAGAGAGGTAAATCAGACCTATTGAATAAAATTTTATATCTGAAAATACTGTAATAGATTAATACTCAGAGAATTAAAGCGAAATTTTATACTATAATAAATTTGATGTTGTAGTTATTCCACAAAGAATAAATCAATTCTTTCTCTTTTTTAGCAGATGAATTACTCTTTATATCACAGCCGGGAGATGTGTCAACAAAGAAATATAAAACAAAATCAAACTGTGTGGAATAAACAATTGATTGTCCAATCCCCGACCTTAAAGCATTTCCATTGTTCCCTTTTTTTATTTCAAAGGCAATCCTGAGATTATTATATGGAATAAATACTGCATCTGGTCTATGATTAGTCGAAAAAAATGGAAAATTTGAAACTGTTGTTTTAGTATTTTGCTCCCACTTAAATTGTTTATCTACTTGATATTGTGCCTTTTTAATACTTATCCCAAGCCGTTCTACCAATAATTGAGGTAATTCTTTTTGCAATCTAAGAAATAAAGCTTTTTGAATTTGGTTTTCAGTATCATTCTTTCTGCTAACAATTTCACAAAACATCTCGTGTTCTTCCATAATGGCAAGAATACCTTCTAGAATATTAATTCTTTTACTTGTTCGGGATTTTTTTACCATTTCTTTCTCCTCAATTTTACCATTTTCTATATATCTGCATTTTAGAATAAATGTCCGGTAAAAGACACTTTTTAGTGATTTCCCTAAATACAGTTATTTTCAAACTTATTAACATCCCTAGATTTTTCCGCATAACATATTCACTATAACGGTAAACAATAATCATCAAAATGTCAATAGATTTTTTATTTCTAAATATATCAGTAAATTTTCTCAGTGGATAATTGACAAAAGGAGAAAATCATGGATTTTATTGTCGAATTAAGCCAACTTTCTATCGTAAATGAACCTCTCTGAGGCAAGCCTAGGGGAATTCTTTGATTAAAAATACAAATAAAAAAATATATGAAAGGAAAAGAGAATGCTTAAGAAAATTTTATTAGTAAGTATTTTATTATGTATATCATCATTATTTGCAAAAGACAAAGTGGCAATCATACCAACATCGGATTATCATACTAATGTAAATATTGTAGATGAATTAACAGTATATATGGTTAATTGTGGAAAATATTCAATTGTTGATAGAGCAAGCATGGAAACAATATTAGGAGAAATGGTATTTCAATTATCTGATGTATCAAATGAAGCAGTAATTAAAATAGGTGGATTGTTAAATGTTAAATATATTATTACTGTAAGTAAAATAGGAAGTAATGTTACAGCAAAAATGATCGATGTTTCTACAGCTCAAATTGTAAATGCTGCAACTGATATATCATTTCAAAAAATTGCTAATGAACTGTCAAATACTACAGTATCTCTACCATCATCAACAAATAAAGATAAAATTGCAATATTGAAATTTGATACTATTATGTTAGAGGGAGTTGCAAGAGATTTTGAAAAGAAATTAGAAGCAAAAATGATGAAATTAAATAAATATTCAATTATTGATAGAAATAATTTAAGAAATATTTTAGATGAACAAGAATTTCAATTTTCAGATAAGTCAGATGGAAATGGAGCTGAATTAGGGCAAATATTAAACGTTGATTATATCATTGTTGGATATATAGATAGATATCAAGTTACAGTAAAAATGATTGACATAAAAACAGGAGAAGTTGTAAAGGCAATGGCACACGATACAAATACCCCTGTTCAGATGTTTAGTAGCAGTTTATTAATAAACATGAGAGTAATAAATGCAATTGCCAAAAAATTGTCTGCCACTGATAATTTATCTGAGAAGGTGGAAAAAGAAAAAATTGCAATTTCATCCTTTGGTAGAACTTTTCAAAATGAGTTAACAGCCGAAATGATTAAATGTGGTAAATATTCAGTTATTGATAGATTGAATATACAACAAATCTTAAAAGAACAGAAATTCCAATTATCTGATATATCGAGCGACGATTATAAAGAAATCGGTGAATTATTAAATGTTAAGTATGTTGTTACAGGAAGTGTTTCATCAGAGAAAGCAATGGCAAAAATGATTGATGTTTCAACAGGTGAAATTGTAAAAGCATCAGTACAAAGTACTTATGATAGTCGTAAGCAGTCATCAGTGTTATTTAATGGACATGGTGATGCTGCAAAATATATTGCAAAGGATTTATCAGGTATTAAAATTGATGCTAAAAAACGTATAGTTAAACAGGGTTTTAAAACATTAAAGAAAATACTTGTTTTGGTTGTTCTTCTTTGTTTATCTTCACAAATTTAAACAGGGTTATAAAACTTTAAAGATAATACTTTGGTAACAACTAAATGTAAATGATGAACTGGGCGATGGATGAGATCGAAAAGATACTGGCAAAAAAGGGTATATAATTCAATCTGAATTATTCAAATTTTGAATATAAACAAATGTAATGAGAAAAGGTGGGATTTCACTCCCAACTTTTTATTTCAATGTTTAATCGAAATTACTAAAGTTGCTCAACAAAATATTTTGACGTCAGTTTCTCACCGGTTGCCCGAATGATCATTTCGTCCCAGCGATACAGGGAACCGGGTTTAAAAACATTCTCGATAAAATAGCTGCCGATTTCAGGATTGTTCGTGAAACGGACTTCCGATACATTATCCAATCCCTGGCTGACAGCAATAGCATTCAAATATTGCGCCGCCAGTAACCCTCCTAATTGGTAATTATGATAATAAACCGGGTATAGACAGACATGTATCTTTGCGGCATAATCAGGCATATTACGGTTTTCAGGTCGTTTAACCATCTGGTATTTTTCAACTATATTCCACCAGAGTTTATTCAAGTCCTGAGCAGGGTTTGAGTACAATTCTCTTTCAAAATTCAGCATCACTAAAGACCAGCGGGCGAAGATCAATTTCTCCAAACGTAATGTTTTTGCGGTAACATCTATAATTTCCTGTTTTTGCTCATCAGTAAGATTAAGTGCTTCCTGCATCCAGGATGGATTTTTTGAAAGACGTTCAAAGAAAATGGCAACGGCTTCCGTAGTGAAGGCATGAGCTGGTTCTCTTAAAAAGAACGGAAGATCTTTATCATGTTTCAGATCGTAAATCGCATGTCCGAGCTCATGGAGAGAAGTTGACATCCAGGATTCTGTTGCCTGGACATTCATCATAATCCGGACATCGCCTTTTCGATCCATATCCGTACAATATGCATGAGGATACTTGCCTTCCCTTTCATACAGATCGCTGGAATCCAGTATTTGATCAACATTAATATTGATGCTGTTGAAAAATTGCCGAGCCAATCCGACAACATCTTGATCCTCGTAATAACGATCCAGATTTATTTCCGTAATAACCGGCGCTTCCTGGAAAAAGGGATCGGAATAGTGCCAGGGGCTCAAATCACCGACACTGATTCCAAACCGCTCTGCCAAAACCTGATCCATCTCCATTTTAGCATCCATAAAAGGTTGTTTGGTATCCTCGTCAAGTCCATCGAAAATCCGTTGAATTTCATCAGGATCCTGCTCACTGATAATCAGGCTCATTTGATAATAATTATCGAAGCCCATGGATTTAGCCGATTCATTGCGGAGTTTAACAAGTTTTAAAAAATCTTCTTCGACAACAGTGGCGACCTGTTTGGATGCCTCCCAGGCTTTTTCCCGTAATGTCACGTCATTGCTTTCAGATAAAATCTTCTTAATAGCATTTCCGGTCACGGGTTTGCTATCGATTTTTCCTCTGAAAGTATTAAATCTCTGTTCGACTTCGGTCGATATTTTAGTAATTTTATTCAGTAATTCAGGATCGGTTTGATTAGCCAAAAATCCAAGGTACAATACTTCAATTGTGCGAGCAAGAACCGGATCTTTAATTTTGGCATTTTTGAATGTTTCGAGTCTATCAAAATCAGATTTATTCGAGTATATTTTTGTCAATTCAATATTAAGCTCGGCATATCGCTTATAGTATTCATCTTGTCCGGTGGCGGTCGCATTCCAGTAAGCAAGCGCGCTTTCCGATAATAGCGGCTCAATGACAGTTGTTAAGCTATCTACAAATTGTTTCGTTCCCATTTCAAGCTTCGACGGTTTTATTGTACAACTGATAACAAGCAGAAAAACAAGCATTATCGTGAAAATACTTTTCATTTTCCACCCCTTCCATATATTGGTTTTAACCTCACATTTGAATATAGATAGATAAAATAATTAAAACAAGGGCGTCAAAATTTCAAGATTGCAGGAACTTTACCTGTCCTTTGTTTTTAACAACCATCATGTCTTACTCGTTACAAAGCCCCCGCCTTCTCACTCGTTACAAAGCCCCAGCTTTGTAATGAGAAGCGCATCCTTTGCTAAGTCAAGTAAAATTTTGTGGTCCCACTCATAATATTTGGTACAATTTTTGAGATAACCGAGCTTGTATATTTTCTTCTAAAAATTCCAACTCTATTTCAAAATCATCATTTTCTTTGTTTTTAAAAAAGATTTATTTTCAGATTGTGCTCGTATCTGGTAAAAGTATACTCCGCTTGACAGCATTTGGTCGAACCTGTTCTTACCATTCCAATTGACGCTATAATATCCGGGATTATGCTCTTTTGAAATTAGTTCACTGACCAATCTACCCTGGATATCATAGATATAAACACTAACTTTTGAATGAATCGGTATCTGATACTTGATAATTGTCACAGGGTTGAAAGGATTCGGATAGTTCTGGTAGATTGCAAAGGATTCCGGGATAAGAAGTTTGGAATCGATCTGAACACTTTCATAACCATCGTCAAGTAATTCCGCTTCATCTCCGTAAGCCGAATAAAAATACTCAATATCAGACACTCCTGCTTTGACGGCGCTAAATTGTAAAATCAGGATATTGTCATTTTCATCAACAAATTCACTTTCTCCGAACATCTGAACAATATCCAACAGCACTGTAGATTCATCTTCATGCTGCAATATCAGTTTGTCGGAATTCATGCTGATCCCTGTAATATTGTTCAGTTCCTGAGATTCCAGTGATTTTGATAATGACTTTGCCATAGATTCAGACTGTTCCGCGGCTTCCCGAAATCCATCAAATCTCAATAAGTCCTTGTTGTATTTAAATATGATCTGTGAACCTTTCAGTTGCATGTACTGATCTGTTTTTATTTCAACTTCAAAACTACCGTTCTGGGAATTATTCCATGGGTCTTGACTGATTATCGGGTTCAGGTATATCATCGGAATGTGTGGCTCTTTATTTTTTACTGACTGATATTTTGATGTGATCACCGGTCGTGTTTCTTCAGTTATAGCAGGTATCTTTGCTAAGGATCGTGTATTTTCAATGTCCTGCTGAGCACCTGTCAAGTCGTTTTCATCCGGGTTTTCGGCAAACAAAGTACTGATTTTTGATAAACCAACCGTATAATTCCACATTCTCGCCAATGTAACAAAATCCTCAAAATCTATCACTCCATCGGGATCCAAATCAAGGTACGGCAGCTCTCCGAGTGCAGGACCAATCTCATATAGCAGGTTTTGGTCTTCCTGACTCCATTCCTCGGAAAAAATGATCAAGTCCTGGACATCGATAACATCAGAATTATCATAATCACCTAAGTATGGACTCGTGAACTGCCAGGAATAATCATCGATTGGCGAACCTTCGGGATCGCCGTCTTTATCGCCGTCTAATCCTTTGCCCAGACTGTCTAATATTCCAGCGCCCAATTTGACGCTTAAAGTCTCTTTCGCCATGAACGGGTTGCCGGGAATGAAAAACAGTGACTGAATATTATCCGGGAATAAATTCTTTCCTGAGATTTCACCTGATCTCGTTCCTGAAACCTCAATATTTCCAGGCAACGATGTTGTATCTATACGACGGTCAAAGTCTATTATGATTGTATCTTGCCATAATGCAAATTCTTTAGGATAATTGCCTATGACAATTGGTCCGGTTTCATTATCTACGTGAAAGGCGCCGGTTCGCCCGGCAAGCCCGGTATCATTATCCAATGGAGTAACCTGAAACATTACTGTGCTGATATCAAGATTGGGGGTATCCTGATCTGAATGCCAAATAAAGGATAATGTATCTTTAGGCGCCGGTATATCATTGTAGTTAAAACTTATTGATGTAGCGTTCCAATTATTACCTGAATCCGTTGAATATTGCATCAGGTAATTCAGTGTGTCATTTTCTGCATCTGTTACAATGAACTGTAATTCGATATCACCGGTTTTTTCTGAAAAGGGAGTAAACAGAGTATCAACAACAGGTATATCATTATTGTCAAGATGAAAAGCATTGGTAGAATCTGCAAACCCGATACTGATATCATAAGGAGTAATTTTAAATGTTACCCGTGTCAGATCCAGACCATTCAGGTCAATCATTGAATTCCAGATCAAACTGTCTATATAATTATTAAAATCTATGTCAGATGTATCACCATCAACGGCTGCAATTTTCCAGTTATTACTGCCGTCTATTGAATATTCACAATGGATGGAAACGACGCTTAAAGAATCATTATCAATTGTATAATGAATCAGCACGCCACCGGTCTGTTCGCCCTCAATATCTTTCAGGGTTATTGACGGAACGTTATTATCTACAAATACTGATATTGTATCAGTATAGCCTGTATCATTGTCAGCCGGTGTCAGACTGAAAAGGATTGTATCGGTAACATTCGGAATATCTTCTCTTGAATTCCAGACTAACATTCCTGCATACCCTGTGCTATCAAGGTCTGTAATATCACCGGTTATTGTGGCGGGTTTAAACAGATCTGTTTCCTTATCGAAATACTCAGCAAATATATCCAGTGTATCACCTTCTGTATCGCTCAATGTATAGTTGATTGGAATATCGCCTGTATTTACACCGGGAATTTCTGCTAATGTTACTTCAGGAATATCATTATTGTCGAGATGAAAATCTGCTGTTTCATCAGGAATACCAGTATTGACATCCTTTGGTGTTATCCTGAACCGCACTGTGTGTAAATCAATCCCCGGAAGGTCTGATTCCGAGTTCCAGATTAAACTATCAATATAGTTTTGAAATCCGATATCAGAGGTATCGCCTGTAACAGATGCGTTTGACCAGTTATTTCCGCTATCGATTGAATATTCACAATGTAAAGAAACAGTAGTCAATGAATCATTGGCAATCTCATAGGGAATCAGGACATCCCCGGATTGCTCTCCTGAAATATCATCAAGCGCTATTGCAGGTAAACTGTTATCTACGAATATGGCAATTGTATAAGCCAATCCCGTATCATTATCCATTGCAGTCATGCGGAACTGTACCGTGTCGGCAATATTTGCAAAATCCTCCAGGGAGCGCCAGATAATATCGCCGGAGTATTGACTGCTATCCAGATTAGCCATTGTTCCGCTGACAGTTGCCGGTTTAAAAATCCGGGCTGCTTTATCAAAATACTCAGCGAATATATCCAGCGTATCACCTTCGGTATCACTCAAAGTATAGTTGATTGGAATATCGCCTGTATTTACGCCAGGAATTTCTGCTAACGAAACTTCCGGTATAGCATTGTTATCGAGATGGAAATCCGGCGTTTGATCAGGAATACCGGTATTTACATCCTTCGGCGTTATCCTGAACCGCACGGTATATAAGTCAATGCCCGGAAGGTCCGATTCCGAGTTCCAGATTAAACTATCAATATAGTTTTGAAACCCAATATTAGAGGTATCGCCTGTAATAGTTGCTATATTCCAATTCATCCCCGAACTTGTAGAGTATTCGGGGTAAATTGTTAACGTATCGCCCTCATCATCGCTTAAAACATAATCAAACCTGACATCCCCACTTAACTCTCCCTCTATTACAGTTGTTATCGCTATCGAAGGCACTCCCAAATTGTCTAATAATATTTTCGTAGTATCCATCAGTCCGATATCGTTATCAGTCGGTGTAATACGGAATAAAATATATTGAGCCGCTTCGGGCAAATCTATCCTGCTTTGCCATATTACACTGTTTGAGTATTGCGTGATTCCTTCAGTATTGCCTGTAATAGTAGCATGAATCCAATTTTTTAACGTCTCGTCATAATATTCACACAAGATACTGAGCGTATCGTTTTCTGCGTCACTGAGTTGATAATTTATGGCTATATCATTATGCTGTTCGCCTGGCAGGTCGCTTATCACAATCAATGGTGCTTTATTATTATCAAGATGTATTGAAACAGTATCACCTTTGCCGAAAATACCATTATCTGAAGGCGTTATAGCAAATAAAAGATCGAAGATATCATCAATTGGTAAGTCAGCCTGAGAATTCCACTCCAGTTTTCCTGAATAATTATCAACAGTTATCCCTGTTGTATCACTATCCGTGCTGACAACATTCCAGTTATTACCATTATCTGCAGAATAACGACATATTAAATCAGTTGGATTATCTAATGAATTCCCGATTTGATAATCGAATTCAACACTCTGTGAATATTCAGGAAGATTCATTGGATTAATCGAAACATTCAATTCCCACTTTGCGCTATCTTCATTCGAAAATCCACTTTCATTTCCGATACTATCAACCGCCGTGACGCGGTAATAATACATCTGCCCATTTAGTATATCCGTGTCTACATAAAATGTATCTGGTGGTGATGAAGCAACTACACTATCAATCAGAGTTGTTGCTGGTGACGAGGTATCCCTATAGATGTTGTATTTATGGAGATCAGATTCGGTGTTTTGATCCCATCGGAGGATAATCTGATGGTTTCTGGGGGTAGCAGAGAGACCGGCTGGTGGCTTTGGAGGTATACCGGTTTGATCGAAATATAATGCTCCCATATCCAATCGCGTGCCATCTGGATCCTGGTCATCCGGGTCGTCTACCCAGGTAATACCATCCCCGTCCAGATCGGGATCGCCGGCATTTATGCAAGGGGACATTGTAGAATCTGGTGTTGGAAAGTTCGCCCAGGACAAATGAAAATCCCCGCTACCGGGATCTAAAAAAAGAGGATCACATATGAGATTGTTTGAGCACTCAGGAACAAAATTCTCTAACATCATGAGACTGGAATATGCAGAAAGCCCTTCATCGTAGTACAAATTGGTATTCCCATAAAAACAGTTGTATGCGCATGTATTTGGATCTGAATTTTCCCCGGTCTCATATATACCATAACCTGTGTTTTCAGAAATAATATTATTAACGATAAGAGGACCATGTTGACTAATGCTTATGCCACCGCTGTTCGCATGGATAGTATTGTTGAAAACGAACGTAGAATCACTGCCTGATAGTATGAAACCATAATTATCATTTAAAAAGACCAAATTGTAGGAAATTTCAGCCCGGTCAGTGGTCTTAATGTCTAAGCCATAATCACTATTGGAAAAGATTAAATTCTTGAAAATCTCGGTACTACCGTAAGATGCTACTATACCTGTGAGATGATTATCAAATATTGTATTATATCTAATTATACTATGGAACCTAGGGGGAAAAAACCATGAGTGAATCCTTATGCCTTCATTGTTTGAGCTGACTTGATTGGAATCTACTCTTACATAGCCATCCCAGCTACCACCGCAACATATACCTGCACCACCTTCTCCACGATTTGCTTCGACTTCGTTATCTACCACAATGACAGTATCAGCACTAATCAATATACCATATCCCTCCCAAGAAGCGCTGCTGCTTCCATTATATCTAATTTGGTTCTCCCGTATAACCACATGTCCGCTACTTTGGCAACATATACCATAACAATATCCAGAAGCAATATTATTCTTGATTGTGTTGTTGATAATAATGAGGTTACCTCCTGAACAATAAATGCCGTAAGCATTTCCAGAGGTTTCTCCATTGTTTTCAATAATATTATTTTTTACTTGTAAGATATCACCTGAAGATAAAGAAGCCATCAATCCGCTTTCAGAGTTATTTAAAATATAGCATGAGCATACAACAGCACTAGCATTTTCACACTTTATTCCAGCTGGATTACCTCCCGTTATTGTAAAGTTTTTTACAGTAGTAGAACTATCCGAAATGTCTTTAATAAGCAATGTATACCCATTATCTCCTGCATCCAATATTGTAGTATCCGCCCCTGCACCAATTAATGAGACCCCATCCTTCATCGTAATAGGGAATATCTCGCACCATCCTTCACTACCTACAGTACGGTCATATATGCCTGGCTTTACATGCACCGTATGATCCGTGCCGGTAATCTGTGATAACGCAAAGGAAATGGTTTCCCAGGGGTTGCTTTCGGTTCCATCACCTGTGACATTGCTGCCATTGTTTCGATCCACATAGTAATCTATCACCTGAGTCGTATCCCGTGGCGTTGCATTCACTTCATTCGAAAAAACGCTTTCGTTACCAGCGCTGTCCACTGCTGTAATTCGATAATAATAAGTCTGCCCATTCGTTAAGCCGGTATCAACATAAAATGTATCCGGTGGCGAAGATGCAACGCAGCTGTCAATGAGGGTTGTTGCTGGTGATGATATATCCCGGTAAACGTTATATTTATGAAGATCGGATTCAGTGTTTGTATCCCAGCGAAGTGTGATTTGCTGGTTGCCAGGAGTGGTAGAAAGGTTTTGGGGAGCAGTTGGTGGAGTTGTATCTATCTTAAAACTATCTTCAGCGGCCCAGGATGATCCTGCAAACGCATTGTCTATCGCTTGCACGCTCCAGTAATATTTGCCATCAGGAATACTTTTCAGAATATAGGAATTGCAATGATTCATATTCCCAAGTTGAACGACTTTTCGATAACCTGATGAAATATCCGCCATCGGTGATTTTATTTCACAGCCACCCGGTGTAGTACCGACCCGCAGATTATAGGTCAATCCATTCTGAAGTGTCTCAGCGTCAGTGGATTTATCCCAATTGAAAGTAACATTAGAATCTGTCACAGAAGTCGTCAATCCGGATGGTGCGGTTGGGACGGAATTCGGCGTTAGATTGTTATTGCGATAAATCTTAGAAACTCCACCCCCAAACTCTCCTGTGAGCAAGATATCGAGGTCACCGTCGTTGTCATAATCGCCCCATACAGAACTACGACCAACTCCCGTTAAACTAATTTCCGTCTGCTCGGTGAATGAGTTATTGCCGTTATTGCGGTAAATCTTGGAAATGTAGATACTGCTACCTGAATCTCCTGTGAGTAAGATATCGAGATCGCCATCATTGTCGTAATCGCCCCAGGCAACAGAACTATGATCAACCCCAGTTAAACTGATTCCCGTCTGTTCTGTGAATGAGTTATTGCCGTTATTGCGGTAAATCTTGGAAACTAAACCATATCCAGTAAGCAAGATATCGAGGTCACCGTCGTTGTCGTAATCGCCCCAGGCGACGGAACTTAAATAAACTCCTTTTAAACTGATTCCCGTCTGCTCCGTGAATGAGTTATTACCGTTATTGCGGTAAATCTTGGAAATTGAACCACTACCCGTATCTCCCGTAAGTAAGATATCGAGATCACCGTCGTTGTCATAATCGCCCCAGGCAACAGAACTCCAAGTAACTCCCGTTAAATTGATTCCCGTCTGCTCCGTGAAGGAATTATTGCCGTTATTGCGATAAATCTTGGAAACAGGGGAACCATCAGTTGTACGACCAGTAAGCAAGATATCGAGATCGCCATCGTTGTCGTAATCGCCCCAGGCAACGGAACCTTCGACTCCCGGTAAACTAATTACCGTTTGCTCTGTAAATGAGTTGCTGCCATCATTTCGGTAAATCTTGGAAACGTAATTGTAACTACCTGTATATCCTGTAAGTAAAATATCAAGATCGCCGTCGTTGTCATAATCGCCCCAGGCGACAGAACAGTAACCGACTCCCGTTAGACTAATTCCCGTTTGTTCGGTGAATGAGTTATCACCGTTATTACGGTATATCTTGGAAACATAGGCACTACTACCTGTAATCCCAGTAAGCAAGATATCGAGATCGCCGTCATTGTCGTAATCACCCCAGGCTACGGAACTGTTATAGACTCCCGTTAAACTGATTCCCGTCTGCTCGGTGAATTGTTCGGTGAATAGTTCCGGAATTATGCTGATTTCATCTGAAAACTCACTCTCATTTCCAGCATCATCCACCGCTGTAATCCGGTAGTAATAGATCTGCTCGTTTGTCAAGCCTGTGTCCACGTAAACCGTATCCGGCGGTGATGAAGCAACACAGCTGTCAATGAGGATAGTCGCTGGAGATGATGTATCTCGATATATATTGTATTTATGGAGATCGGGTTCTGTGTTGGCATACCAGTAGAGGGTGATTTGTTGGTTGCCGGGAGTGGCGGTGAGGTTTTGGGGTGGTTCAGGGGAAACACCCACTGGTGCAGCTCTGTTATTCTCATACGTTCCCATATCCGGGTTTGAGCCGGCGGGATTGGGGCGGGGATTGCCATCAAAATCTGTATCTGGTGCATAATACCAGATACCGTCAATCTGAATTGTATTGGTACCAGCACCAATGCAGGGTGAGGCATCAGTTAGATGGTAATCGCCGTTAGCCAAATCGACGAATTCGGGATCAACATCAATGTTGCCACTACCCCAGTTCACTGTGCCGTTGCTGTTGGTAACAATACTATCCCGTCCACCTTGGATATCAGAATAAGAAATTGTAATTGTATTAGAGGCATAAATTTCGCGGAACTCAATATTTGGGGAATTATTCCAGAAAATAGTATTCATCACTACGCAGCTTGCACTATTACTTAGAATAATGCCACCATTTGTATTTTCAGTGAGTGTAGCGTTATACAAAATTGGGTTGGATAAATATTCACACCAAATTCCGCCAGCATATGTGGCGGTGTTCCCGCTTATAACTGCATTCTCTAAGGTCGGGCTGGAATAATGATCTAAGAACATACCACCTCCATGCGCCGCCGAGTTTCTACTCAACATAACATTTTTTATTCTGGGACTCGAATTATAACAATAAATTCCACCTCCATAGCGCCATGAAACTGTTTCATTCTCCCTTATATTTAGATTCAATAAACTAGGACTCGAGTTACTGAGATAAATCCCACCACCATATGTCGCTGAACCATTCTGGATCGTTAACCCCTGCAGAATCGTGGTGGAGTCCTGTCCAGCATCGATAATCACCACACTCCCACTCTGATTCCCATCAATCACCGTCTGTGATATATACGAAGTATCCTGAGTCGTCAGGAAAAGCGAACCGACAACAATATTCTTACCATTAAAGTTGATGTTTTCAATATAGGTGCCGGGATGAACAAGAACAGTGTCGCCATGAGCAGAAGCATCAATCGCCGCCTGTATTGTTGTGAAATTGCCGGTGCCATCTTTCTTAACGGTCAGCATTACAGGGCTTGGAGTTCCCGATGTTTCATCAGAATAATCACTCTCATTTCCCAATCCATCAACAGCAGATACACGATAATAATAAGTCGTTCCATTTGTAAGATTTTGATCAGCGAAAGATGTTAGAGAATCATCCACCGAAGCGATAGTATCAGCAACTCCCGACGGTGTGAATCCTTCAGTGGTACTGCGATAGATATAGTACCTATCCACGCTTGGAGCCGTGCTTGCTGTCCAGGAAAGAGTCAATTGGGTATTGCCGCTTGATACTGTTAAGTTGGTTGGTGCATCCGGTGATAGTGGCGCGGATCGAGGACTTTCATAGGCTCCCATATCGGGAATGGAACTTGGTGGATTAGGACGGGGATTGCCGTCGATGTCTGTGGTTGGAGCGCCCTCGCTTGTGCCGGCGCCAATGCAGGGGCTGAAGTCTGAAAGGTTGAAGCTATCACTAGAAACATAAACAAATAACGGATCACTGTTAAGATTCCCCTCACCGGGCCAACCGCCTTCCGCATCTGTGTAGGTAATAGCGTAATTAGCCGAATAGATACTGTTAAAGGATGGATTACCAGCCGTATCCCCCCAAACAATCGTATTACGAACTTCTAAGGTTGAAGAACCGCTATGATAAATCCCACCACCATTACCACTTGCCGTATTATATGCAATAGTATTATTGATAAAAGTCGGAATATTAATACCACTACAATATACCCCGCCACCATGCGCATCACTACCCCCCGATACACTGTTTTTTACAATAACACAGTTTTGAATCGTCGCTGAAGAATTACTGCTGTTTATCCCCCCGCCATCACCACCGGAATAGCTGATTGTATTTTCCTTAATGACACAACCTGTTATGCTAGGAGAATCACCAGTAATGTAAATACCAGCACCATTCATCGCTGTGTTTGGCTTGTTCAATTCCCCAATAGTACAATTTGTAATTGTTGCAGAGCCACCAGATATATGTATCCCACCGCCCTTACCATTATAAAGGCTTGAACTGTTGCCCGTGACATTGCAATCTGTAATCGTTGGAGAACCACTAGATATGTAGATCCCGCCACCATAAGCGAAAGAACCGTCTGCACTGTTATCGGTGATAATACAATTTGTGATTGTTGGGGAACCACTAGATATAGCGATGCCACCGCCATAAGCGAAAGAACCGTCTGCGCTGTTGCCCGTGACATTGCAACCTGTAATCGTTGGAGAACCACTAGATATATTGATCCCACCACCATATGCGGAAGAACCGTCTGCACTGTTATCGGTGATAATACAATTTGTGATTGTTGGGGAAGAACCCGAACAGTAAATACCACCTCCCTCATTTGTAGAGCCCCTCGTGATCGTAAATCCACTCAATACAGATGTTGAATCCTCGCTGTGACTAAAAATAAAACCCCCACCATTGCTCTGGCAGTCAATAATAGTCACATCTTTACCATTCTCTGAAATTACCACTATCGCTTTACCCAAAAAATCAATGTCCCACTCCGTATACGTACCATCTGCTACCAATACAGTATCTCCATCTGTAGCGAAAAGGATTGCGGATTGGATAGTAGTGTATTGAGATGGTACATTAAGCGTTTTTGCACTTAGAAATAATGGAATGGTTGTTAGTAATAGTAAAAATGAAATATTTTTTAGTCTCATTACATTTATCCCAATTAATTAATTGTCACAAGCGACACTCTCACAAGAAGTCTGAAAGGTTTGTGTTTTTGGAAGATTTGAGTCATTTCAATCCTCAATTATGTACTTATCGATTTCTTTAAAATTTCTTTTCATCTTACTGTGAAAATAAATATAGTTTTCCTTCCCTCCAAAAAACTCCAAAACTTCCTTTTTCTTCAATTTTGATTGTCTGTTGTTGAGAATTTTAGCGTAGGAACTCCACGGATAATTTTCAAAAGATTGGCAGAGATGATGATAAACCGGATTTAAGTGTATGTAGAAAATAATTCTGGAAAGATAATCTTCTTTATCTATGATTTTTCTTTTAAAATGTTTTTCAAACAGGCTGCCGTGACGATTTTCTTGCTTATTAATTGACTTAGCATAACAGTTAAAAAAATTGGAGAAAGATTGAATAATTGTTTTGTTGATCTCTAAACCTTGTAGGTCTCCCTGACCTGCAAGGTTTAAATATTCGGAATTGTCATTACTATCGTCTCTATTTATTAGACCTTGCAAGTCTTCCCGACCTGCAAGGTTTAAACACTCGGAATCGTCATTACTATCGTCTCTATTTATTAGACCTTGCAGGTTTTTAAAACCTACAAGGTCTTTGCTTCCTTTTACCTTAACTAAAAAGTGAAAGTGCGTTGGCAACAGACAGAAGGCATAGACTTCCAGGTATTCCAATAAGTATTTATCAAATTTCTGCAGAAAATATTTGTAGTTATCATCAGTATAAAAGATTTTTTCTTTGTTATTGCTTCGGTTGAAGACATGATAGAAGTATCCTTCAATAAAGGGAATTTTGGTTTCTATGTGAAGATCACCGGTCATTTTTGTTGGTTTCTTTCATTACACTTCAGGTTATTTCCGATAGACCTTGCAGGTCTTCCTGACCTGCAAGGTTTTATTTGAATTTCTACCTTATTTCTATCAAAGATGAGACCTTCGAAATAATTTCTATTGGGTTATTATTTGCTTTGCGGAAATAGCAGCCATCGTCGAATGTGATATTGGTTGTTCCTCGCTGAACTGCCTTAAAAACCACCCGAATAATTGGACCGCTGCCGTTCAGACTTTCCTGTTCACTTGAGATTAATGCAAGATAAACTGTCAAAATGCCATTCACAAGATCAAATTTATCAGTTCTTATTACCTGATGACCATTTAATATAGAATCGTCTTCACATATTTCATATTCTTGAATCTGCAGATAGGCGGGATCAAAATTCAAAACAATTGACATTATCGCCAGTTCGGTTACCTCTTCCGCCATTACATATATGGAAAAGGTGTTATTAACAGAAGTTTCGATTTTTTTATGATAGAGCCACAATGCCGGACCTTCGATTGCATCCACCGTAAATGTCACTGTACTCGGCACATGTTGAACAGAGTCGGTTGAGTATTTGGCTTTGACCTGAAAAACATGATTGATTTCATCCAGATAATCAAGGATTGTGACGGTATCCGTGCTCCAGGACGACCAATCGTTATTGTTCAGTCGATACGAAAACTCACATTGATCGTTATTCCCGTACCATTTAAATGTCGTAAAATCATCATTGATAGTGCTGCCGTTTGCAGGTCCTTCGGATATGGTTGCCAGGGGTGGTTCATATTCAGGATTATCCGGATCTAACGGATTATCATCAGGATTTACATCATCTACCTGAGTCGTTAAAACATCGCACGACATTATGAATAACGACAACGGTAACAATAATGTGAAAATCAATAATGTTATTGTTTTTCTATTCATTTGTACTTCTTCTGTTTCATTAAAATTTATATGAAAGTTTTACGGTGTTCGGTTTGTTCAGGCTGACTTCGATATCTTTCTGCAAATGTTTAAAATTCCGTCCTGAATCCCAGATATTGTACAGCCAGACAATTCCAAGCATCCCGGCGGAACCCAGGGTCATATTCCGGTCTTTCAATGCTGCCGCATGACTGTCGTCTTTGATTTTACGGGTTCTTTCAATTTCAGTGACTGTTGTAGCATTGCGATAATTCTCAAGATCAATATTGAACTGGCCCCAACTTTCACTGAAGCTGTCATTATAAAAATAGGCGGCATAGGCAAGACCTAGCGAAATCCCGGCTAATATCAATCCTTTTCCGGCAGTTCCATAATACATCTGTCCCGTACCGGGTAGCATTGCCGACATGAGCACGGCTTTTCTTTTGGATTTCGGCTCTAATTGTATGTTTTTAGTAAAAGGTTCGGACGAATTAATAATTAAGTCTTCGTTATATGTGAAATAGCCCTTTCTTTTAGCCTTTAATTGATGATTACCAAAAGCGATTTTAACATTCTTATCTGGTATGTAGTCAATAATTTTATCGCTAATAAAAACTGCGGCTCCGGCAGGTTGTAAGGATAATGATAATTCGCCGTACAATTTCGATAATTTTTTTGTAATGTTAAAAAGTGGTTTAGATGCTGATATTTCTGCTTTCAATGAAATCGTCTTATAGTTCTTTTTTCGCAATTCTACTTCATAATTCCCAAATTTCATTAGTCCGGATTGGAATGGTGTTCTTGATTTAAAATCTCCATCAATAAAAACATTTGAAACAGGTTCGGATCTTACTATTATTCTGCCGCCTTTTTCCAATTTAGCATCGATCCTGGATACTAATTGAACGTTTTCACTTATCTGTGTTGTATCAGAAAAATAGCCTTCTTTTCGGATTATTATTTCAAAAGGGACACTCGCCTTTTTAAACGCGAATTCCGTCGGAGTCTGTCCAACTGTTTTATTACCGATTGTAACAGTCGCTCCAGCCGGATTGGAATAGACAATTAAGGTATAAGTCTTTTCTTCCAAAATTAAATTTGCCCTGTTTAATTTACCTTGTACCAGTTCGATCTCTTTTTCTGCAAATAATTCGCCCTTTTCGACTTTGATTTTATGCTTTCCAGCCGGCATATTTTTGAATGTAGCCGGAGTCACTTTATTCAGCGGCGCTCCGTCAAAGTATATCACACCGCCTGCCGGACTGGAACTAATAATAATATCAGCCTGTCCTGTATAAACTGCTGTTGTTTCCTGGGTTAATTCAGACTCTTCTCCGGCGAGTTTCTGAGCAAGTTTTTTCGTGGTATTAACGAGGAGTAGTTCTATCGGTCCCGAATAGTCTTCGGCAACGTTTTTATCAATACTGCCGGTTTCCACATCAATAATCCTTGCTTCGATAACATATAAATTACCGATCTTTGAAATACTGCCGCCAACCATTTTTTCAACCGCCAGAAGTTGTCCAACTTCCACAAGACATTCGGAATCGGTACAGCCGGTCTGCTGAAACTGCTGCTCATTGAGGATTGCCTTCATCATCTCTCTTTCAAGCACATTAAAGACGCCGGTGTTTTTCAATTCCAGTCTGATTCTATCCGATATGATCGCAGCTTCAGTTTCACCCAGCCCTCTTGACACAAATTCAAACAGTGCAATATTTAGCTCCGGTTGAGAGGATGCAAATTGCTCTTCGGTGGACAGTACCTGTGCAATTTCAGGCACAGTTTGAGATAACAGCAATTCATAGGGACCGGAGAAATCCTTGATTACATTTCTTAAAATTTCACCTGTTTCAACGTCAACAAGTTTTACCTCTACAGTAAACTGTTTTCCCATCTTTGAAACGCTGCCACCGACAATTTGCCTGACAGAAAGCAGCTCGCCAACTTCCGCCATACATCCCGATTCCGTGCAGCCGGATTGCTGGAATTTCTGCTCATTCAGCAGTTTATCCATGAGATTTCGTTCAATTACCGTAAATTTCCCGGAATTCTTCAAGGCGATGCGTATTCTGTCCGAGACAACCTGCGCTTCGACGTCGGTAACATCACGGGCAGTAAAGTTAAGCACTGCAATATTTGTCTGGGCAATAACATCCTGACTAAATATTACCAACAATGCCAATAGTACGTTACAACTACGTCTTACTGCTATGTTTATAAACCTTTGCAAATTATATCCCATATTATAAAATTGTCAATTCTCTGATAAAAATTTCACTTTGAAATATTCTATTCGTGTCAGCCAGATAAACGCCAATACAATAGTGTCTAACAGGACACTTTAATGACAAGTGTCGTCCGAAACGTGTCTTAAAAACCGAATGAGGCTCGACTTTACCAGTCATTTCACGAATAGATGAATATTCTTTCGGCATCCATTTTCTCCGAATGTTGTTAGATTATATGATAAAATGAGGATAATATCAACTAAAAATATTTCTAAAGAATTAAAAGTAATCAGGTGATAAAATCTATTATGATCAAATTCAGATTGTAATGTGAGATAAATCACAAATTTTTAATGTTCGCCAAGTTTAACATTAACTAATAATAGACGTGTTATCGAAGAGAAATAAGTAACTTTTCACTGAATATTAATGAATGACATTCGAGTGTTTCATGAGAACAAAATGTCCTAAATTTATATTGCAAAAAGTCATTACATACGATAAATTGCCTAACAAAAGAGTTTAAGTATCAGAACAATAAAACATCATACTACCATTTTTTTATATTTTAGAGAGTTTGATAGGAGCGCTAAATGAAAGTCAAGTTTTGGGGAGTCAGAGGGTCTATTCCAACTCCACCGACAAGCGATCAAATAAAGAAAAAAATACGAAAATTTGCACAGCGAATAGTAGAAGAAAAAATTAGCGACCAACACAAAATTGATACGCTAATTGACACACTGTCCCCGGTCGAAGCAGGTTTGATCGGTGGCAATACTTCCTGTGTGGAAGTGCGTGCAGATAACAAATTAATAATTTTTGATATGGGATCAGGACTGAAAAACCTGGGAAATTATATTGTGAAACATGATCAAAATACAAATGGTCTGGAAATTCACATATTTTTAAGTCACACTCACTGGGATCATATACTTGGTTTTCCTTTCTTTGCCCCTGCCTTTTTTCCCAATAACAAAATCTTTATCTATGGCGGACACCCGAACATCAAGGAACGCCTTGAAACCCAACAGGATTTTCGGTTTTTTCCTGTTGCTCTTCATCATATGAAAGCAAAAAAGGAATTTATCCAGTTGAAGCATCGAACCAGTGTGGAAATCGGTAATGTGACTGTTAAGAATTATCCTCTTTACCATCCGGGTGGATCTTTCGGCTATAGGGTGGAGTGTGGAGGAAAATCCCTTGTATATGCAACGGATTCAGAGTATAAAGACCTTTCAAAGGGAAATATTAATAAATATGTTGAATTCTTCAAAAACGCTGATTTACTCGTATTTGACGCCCAATATACATTTGAAGAGGCCATACATAAAGAGGATTGGGGACACAGTTCCGCTCTCGTCGGGATTGATTTTTCAATACAGGCAAATGTCAAACGGATGGCTATCTTTCATCATGAACCGGAACGCGACGATTTTGAAGTCGATGAAATATTGCATAAATCCATCAACTATAAAAAAATCAATCATCCTGATGCCGATTTAAAAATATTTCTTGCTACCGAAGGTTTGGAAATACAGTTATAACCACTTTTTGATATTTCAATTAATAAGAACAAGCAAATAGATTTACAAATACACAATAAAATTCCTGAAATAGAACGTGTTTGTGAGTCTATCGCTGAATTTTGTCGGGAACATTCAATTTCTGATAAAATCATTTTTTCTTTACATCTTGCGTTAGATGAGATTCTTACCAATATTATTTCATATAGATATTGTGATTAAAACGACCATTTGATAGATATACGCTATTCCTTGTAAAATAATTATTTAACCCTCGAAATAGAGGATGATAGTAATCCATACGATCCAGCCAACGCACCTACTCCAGACGTTAATGCATGTCTTGAAGATCGAAAAATTGGCGGTTTGGGAATCTACCTCATAAAAAATATGATGGATGAGATAAAACACAGTACTAAAAATGGGAAAAATAAGTTAATTGTAACCAGGAAATGTCAGTTTTCTTAAATGCCAAGTTGAAGAAAAGATAATAATGCAGATCAATATCGAAAAAATTGAAAATATTTATATCTTTTCACTTGAGGGGAATTAAGATTCGAATACGTCTGGTGATTTAGAAAAAAAA
>JADHWC010000021.1 GCA_016783665.1 Fidelibacterota bacterium
CAGCGTTAGCAATATAAAAGATGATATTGCGATAGACCATAATATAGACTATATTTAGTCGGTATATATGGAGATTGAAAAATGAAACCAAGTGAAGCCGTAAAATCTATTAGCTACCTTAAAGCACACGCATCGGAAATTATAAGGGATATTACTAATACTCACAAAACTCTGATTATTACTCAGAACGGCGAAGCAAAAGCTATTCTGCAAGATATTAAAAAATATGAACAGATCCAGGATAGTTTGGCGCTTCTAAAAATACTTGCCCTGAGTAGTAAAAGTCTAAAAGATAAAGATTATAAACCTGCCTCCGAATCCTTTAGTTCTATCCGTAATCGCATTAAGCAAAGCAACATCTGATGAAATATAATGTTTATTTTATTTCAGATGCTGAAGAAGATATTTTCAGTATCTATAAATATGTCGCAATTAATGATTCAGTACAAAAAGTAGATACATTACTCGAAAATATAGAAGAAAAAATATCCAATTTATCTGATATGGCAAATCGCGGGCATACACCACCAGAATTGGAACGTATCGGTATTTACGAATATCGAGAGGTACATTATAAGCCCTACAGAATAATCTATCAGATAATCGAATCAGATGTATATGTTCATTGTGTTTTAGATGGACGCAGAGAATTAGAGGATTTGCTCCAGGAAAGATTGCTGCGCTAATTAGTGCCCATTCAAAAGGGTTTTTACATTTAACGCCTGTCTGCGTCCTTTGCGACCTCTGCGTTTATATTTTTTTACCTTTTCGAGTTGGCTCTAATTATAAAACAACAGATTCTCTTAGATTTTGTTGCTTTTGTTATTTTCTTGCAATGAGCTCATGAAGCATCCCGCTGGTAGGGTTAATCACTAAAAAGATCCAATTGATCCTTTTTGTTCTCTCTTTTCTTTTTGGCAATCTCTCTGTTAATTTCAGTTCTTCGTTCTTTTCTCTTTTTTATTTTTTCCTCTTCTACTCTTCTCTTTTCATCAACAAATTCCTGTATTTCTCGGGCTTCCACACCATCGACAAATTCAAAAATAAATTCTCGATTGTCTATCAACCTTTTGGGGATGATAAAACCTTCCGGCGTTTGATAAAAAGTGAACGAATCAGATATTTCTTTACTGCAATATCCCTCTGCGCCGATGTTCAAGTTACAGGTTTTTTCGATTTGAGTTGCTTTAGTGCCGATAGTTGACTTCTTTGTTCCAAAATAATTACAAATTGTATCAACGGTAATATAATTTTCATTTTGCTTATCAAATAAAAAATTCAGGCGAGCAACAACATAAATAATAGATGCGGCCCAAATCTCTTTTTTACCTCGAACAATATTTATTATTCTTTTTCTACCGAGTTTCTCACATAACTTGACAGCATACCCTTCCAACTCCTGTGTCAGATGCTCCCCACAAAAAGAATGTATCATTTCATTAATTTTAGCTACTCTTTCTGCTTTGTCATTTTTCTCTTTTGAAAATTTATTCATACTAATTTTATCACTTTTTATTTAATCAGAAATATATTTATCAATCTCCTTCTTAAATATCCGCTCCGTCCGGGCACCGACCCATTTCTTCTGAATAACGCCTTGCCTGTCAATTAAAAAAGTTGTAGGAACTCCACGGATGCCGCCATATTTCCGGGTCAGATCCTGCAGATACTTTTCATCGCCGGTGAGTACGGTATAATTGATCCCGAACTTTTCAGCGAATTGGCGGATATTGGCGGCGCTGCCGGAAGATACGGTAATACCGACTATTTCTAATCCGTCTTTTTGATGTTTATCGTACATCTTAATGAAATCCGGAATTTCCGCTTTACAGGGACCGCACCAGGTTGCCCAGAAATTAAGCATGATAACCTTATCTTTGAATTGATTCAGCGTGACCTCTTCACCAATCAGGTTAATCAGTGAAAAATCCGCAGCTTTCGTGCCGATCTCTCCGGTAGGTTGTTTATTCTGAGCACAGGCAAAATTCCAGAACATCATGACGATAAGCGCTGTGACAAGCGGGAAATATTTATTTCTCATTTGTAACTCCTACTTTCTATCTTCAGATTAGTTCCGAGATAACGTTTTATTCATTTTGACGATGAAAGGTTCCGGCTTTTCTAAACCGAGAGTCCTTAGCGCGGTGATCTCCCGTCCCTTTCGATCAATAAATAAAATTGTCGGAACGCCTTTTATATCAAATTGATTTTTTAATTGAATAACTTCCGGTGATGCAGAGGATGTGAGATCGACTTTTAACAGATGAAATTGCCCGGCAAGACTGATGACTCCCGGATCGGTAAAGGTAAGTTTATCCATTTCTTTGCAGGGAATGCACCAGTCGGCATAAAAATCAATAATGACCGGCTTACCGGAAGTTACAGCTGATTCATAAACATCTTGCTGATAGGGTTGCCATGCCATCTTTTCCGCCGGAGCGCTTTCCGGTTTGATCAGCCAGGTCCCCAGAATAATGGCGACTATCGTGACAATTTTTTTAAAAAATGTAAAACCTCTGGCATTTTCACCGGACTTATTAAACAGTAAAAGGTATATGCCGGAGCCAATCACATAGAGAGGGAAGAGAATGCCGTAAATCTTTTCGGTAATCAGCGGATGCACAAAATAGAGCGCCATACCGACGAGTATAAGACCAAAAATAATCCGCACGCCGACCATCCATTCGCCGGATCGCGGCAGGCTGTCGATCTTACTGGAAAAAAACGCCAGGAAAATAAACGGCAGCCCCAACCCCATGGAAAGCGTAAAGAACATGCTGAATCCTATGAACGGATTCCCCGTGCTGGCGATATAGGTCAGTAATCCGATCACAAATGGTCCGATGCAGGGCGCCGCTACAATTCCCATAGTTAAACCCATTACCAGGGCGCCGATATAACCTGTCCGGCTGCCACCGCAGAGATTCATCAGGAATGACGGCACACCAAACTCATAGACACCAAACATACTCAGTGAAAGCGCGATAAGAATTCCGGCAATGGCAATTAATACTAATGGGTTTGTCATGAAAGCGCCCAACAAACCACCTGCCAGCGCCGCCAGTGTTCCCAGCGCCGAATTAACGATGGCAATTCCAAGAACGTACAGAATTGCCATCAGAAGGCGCTTTCCCGATTTGCCGGCGGTTTGTCCGCCGAAATAACTCACGGTGACCGGAATCAACGGGTAAACACAGGGCGTCAGATTCAATCCAAGTCCACCAAGAAAGATCAATAAAAAAGTGATCAGAATTCCTTTGCGGGTAAATGAATCGGTAACGTCAAAGGTATCCGAGGATGCTTCCGCTGGAATATCAATATTTTCAAAATAAGGTTCATTCTGAAAAATTACCGGTTCAGAATCGGCTAATATCGGGATTTCCAGCGAAAACGCCGTTTCCCGAGGCGGCAGACAGAGCTGGTCATTACAACCCTGGTAAAAAAGAGCGCCGCTTAATTGAACTGAACCCGAAACACCTGAAGACAATTTTCCGGTTATGACAATCACTATTTCGCCTTCATAAACCGCCAGGGCTTCGTCAAAAAAGGCAAAGGTTTTCATCGTATGGGAAGGGTAATAAATATCCATTATCTCCCACTGATCAGATTCAGGGAACCGTAATTGCGTCGCAATGGAAAATTCATCCGCCGGATTAGCGGAATTGATATGCCAGGGATCTTTCAGGGAAACGACTACAGCAGCCTGGAAGGAGCCGTCGGTGTAAACACCATTTGTCGAAAGATAGATTCGTATATCTAAAATAGCATCGCTCGTCTGACCCGATCCGACACTTATCAGACCGATTACGAATAGTAAAACAAGGTATTTATTTGCTTTCATGAATCTCCTGAATTCATCTGAACAGATTTTTAAAAAAGGACTTCTTTTGGGCAATGATCACACGGATTTGCGGTAATTTCTCACGGGTTTCTTGAATACCCGCTTCAATAAACTCCTGGTAGCGTAATAATTCACTCCAGTGAGCTTCTTCGATTTGCGGATGTATTTGGACGTCAGCAGTCGACATTTGAACCCTTGATAGATACTTGCCCTTGATTTGATCGGCGCGGGAAATAATATCCAACAGGTGTGGAGCATCCATAGGTTGCAGATGGCTAAGGGCAACATTTACACCAATTACTATATCTGCCCCCATCTGGCGTGCTTCCTCCACCGGAACCGGAGCGGTAACACTACCATCGGTTAATAATTTTCCATCCCATTTATGCGGAGAAATGAATCCCGGAATACTGGAACTTATAATAACGGCTTCTCGTATATCACCCTCCTCGAACAGGACAGTTTGACCGGAATTCAAGTCCGTAGTTGCTACCGCGAAAGGAATCTGAGTGTCTTCAATATTTCCCTCTTTAATCAATACTGAAATTGCATTGGTAAGCCGGTCGGTCTTAATTATTCCTATCCTTGACTGGGCAATATTCACTATTATACGTTTTGCAACCACCTGAGCCAGTTGGCTTAAAAAAGACGGGTTTTGATCGTTCTTCGGCACTATATATTTTAACCCAAGCGAATCATAATCCTGGCTACTGAAAAAGGATTTCAAACGGTCAATCAGAGCATCAGCGCTGGGATTCTGAGCATACATCGCTCCAATGATAGCCCCCATGGACGTACCGGCAATATAGTCAACCTGGATTTGCTCTTCTTCCAGGACTTTCAAAACACCCACATGCGCCAGCCCCCTGGCGCCACCTCCACCTAACGCTAATCCGATTTTTATTATTTTCATCACTTACTTTAGATTTATTTTAGATCGATAAGTTACATACACCCGTTTCATAACAACGTCATTGATCGGTCGGTCTCTTTTATTACGCCGAACTTTTACGATTTTATCCACCACATTCATGCCTTTTATGACCTGACCAAACACCGTATAGCCTGCTTTATCCAAAAATGGTTGTTCCCTGATACAGATATAAAACTGACTGCCATTGGAACGTTTTTCGGGATTTATCTGATCCGCCATCCGGGCGGCGGCTATGGCGCCGCGGATATGTTTCTTACCAAACTCAGCCTGCAATGTGTAACCGGGTCCGCCGGTTCCGTCGTTATACATATTATCGTCGCGACTGAGAATATCTCCGCCCTGAATCATGAACCCGGGAATAACCCGGTGAAAGGTCGTGCTGTCAAAGTAACCCGCCTTCGTCAGTTTCTTGAAATTCATGGCATGGATAGGCGCAACATATGGAAAAAATTCAAAAATGATCGTTCCGTAATTCGTTTCAATCACAGTCACTTCCGATGGAGATACCACTTCATCGGGCAGAGATTTAACTCTATTCCGAAGTTGTTCAATCTGCCTGCCGGATAACGAACCAGCCCGGATCGTCACACTAATGCAAAGAATTAAAATAAAGGTGATAAGTTTCATAATTTTCCTATAATTCGATTAAGGGACCTGCTTTATTCTGCAATGCAATACTCAATTGCACTTTCGAAGCTATTTTTTGCGCAGTTTTTTGAAAAAGCTTTTTTACAATCTTTGGATCATTATTCTTTTCGCTCAGATGCCCAAGGATCAAATGACGCAATTTTCCGTTTAAGGACAGCTGCTCGAACAGGGCTTTTGCCTGCTCGTTTGACAAATGCCCCACCCTGCTCTTGATCCGCTTGATCAGATGCAAAGGATATGGACCATTATCCAACATTTCCATATCATGATTGGATTCTAAAAATAGTAAATCCAGGTTTTTCAAATGTTGATGTAATAATTGGATTTCAGCGCCAACATCGGTGATTATTCCAATACGCTTATCATTGCCCAATACAATTACTGCCACCGGATCTGCAGCATCGTGAGGAATATGAAAAGTCTTGACCTTCAGATCATGAAATATTAATTCGTCACCAGCCGTAAAATGCTGAACATCTACATTCTTCAAAAGCGCCGGTGAAATTGCCTCATAAGTCGCAGCTGTTATAAAAACCGGAACATGAAATCGCCTGGCAAAAATACCAATTCCCCGTAAATGATCGGAATGCTCGTGGGTCAGAAGAATTGCGCCGACTTCATCGGCACTCAATCCAACGGATTCCATACGAAGAAGCAGATTTTTTACGCTAAAACCCTGATCAATTAGTAAAGCCTGACCGCTGCCCTGTACGTATGTGCTGTTGCCCTTACTTCCGCTGCCCAGGTTGCAGAAGATCATTTTTTACCTGTTCTGCCCCGGGTGGTTATGGGAATGCCGTCAGTACATTGCGGACATTTTTCCGATTCGTAGGAAGGAATATCAAGTGATACTAGTGAATAGAAAGGAAATCCGAAATCGATTTTTCCGCCACTGCGATCGATGAGCGCACCAATACCCATGATAACGCCGCCGTTTTTGACGACGAGATCAATCAATTCAATGATTGAACCGCCTGTTGTGATGATATCGTCAACAATTAAAACCCGTTCGCCTTTTTTAATGGCAAAACCACGGCGGAACACCAGACTGTTTTCTTCACGTTCGGCAAAGATACTGCGGGTGGTGAGAACCCGACCAACTCCGTGGCTGATGATGATTCCACCGGTTGCAGCGCCGACAATTACGTGAGGTTTAGTACTTTCAAAATGTTCGGCAATGGATTTACAGAGTTTATCGGTTAAGAGCGGATATTGTAATAATTTAAATTTTTCCACATAGGTGTCGCTGTGACGACCGGAGGTCAATAAGAAATGACCGTGCAAAATCGCGCCACAGTCCTTCAAAATATCGATATTGGATTCCTGTTTCATTCGTTACCCTTATTTTTTAAATAATTGATGATAATGTTGCGCCGCCGTCCGAACATTTTCCGGGAAGGTGCCTTCCGACGGATAAAGAATACTACGGGAAACATTTATCAGTCCCAGACCGTTCTCCCGGCATACCGCCAAAGCGGTATCAACGCCGCCACCCTGCTTTCCGACGCCTGGAATCAAAAAGGGTAGTTCAGGGAATTTTTTCCGGATGTCAATTAATTGTTCCGGCTTTGTGGCGCCCATTACCAATCCCAGGTTCTTCTTTTGATTCATGTTGCGGACGATTTCAGCGGTTTTGAGATATAACGGTGCTTCATCGCCATGTTCCTGAATTTCGCGACCCGAGAGATTGGACGTCACACAAAGCACAAACGCCCCTTTGGATTCATCCTCAATAAACGGCAAAATGCTGTCTGATCCCAGGTAAGGGTTCAGCGTCACCGAATGAAAGGGCATCGTCTCCAGCAGCGCTTTGGCATAAAACTTCGAGCTGTTCCCGATATCACCTCGTTTGGCGTCGGCGATCAGTAAAATATCATCCGGCACTTCGCTGACCAGACGTTCGAGAACCTGGATTCCCCGCCAGCCCCACAATTCAAAAAATGCAAGATTGAATTTATAGGCGGGCGTCAGATCAGCAGTCGCCTGGATTACTTCCCGTACAAATTTATAAACACCCTGTACGTCTCTGGAAAATCCGGCGGGTAATCTCTCCGGGTCCGGGTCAATTCCCGTACACAGAAACGACCCTTTTGTCTGAATGCAGTGGTTAAAATAATCGTCATATTTCATGGCACGGAAAGGTACAATTTTTTATGGATTTTTTCAATAAAGAATCGCCATTAAAAACATTTATCACATTTGCATATTTGATTGAATTTTCACATGTTTGCTATATGAAATTCATCGCCGATAATATGCTGGGAAAATTGGCGAAATACCTGCGAATGGCAGGGTATGACACGATCTATCCTCCCCGGAGAAATTCAGACAATCAACTTGAGCTGGATAGCCCCGACCGAATTCTACTGACCCGGAATTCTCGTTATATCCGCCAACATAATCCACCGCAATACCTTCTTATTAAACCAAATCACTTTCGTGAACAACTTGCCTTTGTTATCAAAGAACTCGATCTTGAAATAAATCCAGAAAGATTTTTTTACAGATGCCTGAAATGCAATGAACCGGTTATATCTGTTTCTAAAAAAGAGGTGCAAGACATCGTACCCGAGAAGTCATGGAAATCTTACAACACCTTTTTTCGATGTGCGGTCTGCGGGAAGATCTACTGGCAGGGAAGCCATACCAGGCGGATGCTTTCAACTCTCAAAAATATTTTATCAGAGCGTTGATTTACCCGTAATTTATAATTGTTATCCAGTCTGTAATCTCATAACTTAGCATCGTTGTCAATAATCGCAGAGCAAAGACAGAAATATTATGAAGCGCAATCTTGATCTGATAATATTTGATTTAGATGGAACCCTGTATCCTGCTAATAAAGACATGGATATGGGTTATCCAAGAGCAGCGATTCAATTGCTGGCAAGGAAAACAGGTCGCGATCTTGCTGAAGTTGAGAAAGAATTTATGCACAGGAAGGAAGAATTGCGCTCGGTAATCAATGGTAAACCTACAAGCACCCTGACCTTGTTATACTATTATGACATCAGTTTCGATGAATTTGAAAATGAGGTCGATCAGGTTCTAAATATCGATCATTATATTCAGCCCGATCCGAAATGCGTCCGGGTTGTTCAGCGAATTCAGGCCGAATATCCCCTGTTTTTATACACCACAAATAACACAAAAGTCAGCCGGAGAATTCTGAAGCGGCTCGGTCTGGACACGCTTTTCCCCGAAGAAAAACGCTTTTCTTTTACAGATGCAGGAAAACTGGACCTGCCACAAAGAGAAAAATTGGAGTACATAAAACCCGGCATAAAAGGATTTAAGCACATCCTGAATAAGCATAATGCCGAACCGGAAAGGACACTTATGATTGGCGATTCGGAAGTTTCCGATATCCTTCCCGCTCGAAAATTGGGACTTCAGATCTACCATATCACGAATAGAAACTCGTTTTACTCATTACCGGAATGGCTGGGTATCTGATGAATTTTTATCAGATAATAAAAAACCACTTCCTGAAAATGTCAAAATATCCCTATATTATCATCTGTGATGGATAAAAACACACGTAACCTTTTCGAAGTAAGCCTATCCGAAACCCAGAGCAGAGTGCTGGCTTCGACGCCTGATGGAATTTCGATCGAACTCGTAGAACACCTAGGTGAAGCTGAATATGGAAAAATTGTGAAAATTTCGGAAACCCTCGTGGATAATTTCGGTAGTAATGCCCGCTTTAACCGCAGTTCCATTAAAAAATATTTCAACTATCCCAAGACTCTGCCCTTTGTCATTCGCTATAAAGACGATATTGAAGGATTTATCGTTGGTTCGCCCAT
This sequence comes from Fidelibacterota bacterium, assembly GCA_016783665.1. Taxonomy (GTDB): domain Bacteria; phylum Fidelibacterota; class UBA2242; order UBA2242; family UBA2242; genus UBA9312. The sequence continues at coordinate 9,233 of JADHWC010000021.1, forward strand.
CGAAAATTTTGCCAAAGAAGACTGGGCGCACTATGACGATAATCTGGGGAAGGGCAACACGATCTACACCTATGCTTATGTCGTCAAAAAGGATAAACGGAACATTGGCATCGCAAAAATGCTTAAGCGGGTATATCAGAATACACTAAGGCGCAAGGGGTATTTATACATGTCCGGACATGTCATGGAAGGCGTCAGCCTGCATTTCACTAAAAAAAGTCATGTTGTCCGCAAATTCGATAACTGGAATAACACCGGCTATGCTTTCGAATATTACCGGTTTCCGCTTTAGATTTTTATTTTGAACTTAATACACTGAAAAAATAAATAGCCTCGGCTGTACCATCCAGGGTCGGTTCGTTAGTGCTGTAGTCTCCTAAATCATCATGAAATACAATATAATCGGACTGGAACCAAGCATATTCATCATCTTCATGAAGACGAATACCTTTCAGACTGTTGTATATTGAGGCATAGACCGGTCCGTCATTCAATCCGCCAATCGGTAAGCGGTTCAGATGCGGAACCATAGGTGTGTGCGGATGAAGCGGTGTAACTCCATCTTTGGGAATGCCAACAAACTGACTCACGCCCCAGGGATTGCAACCCAACAGCCAGTCCCTATGCGTAGCCATCAATTCCCGGTATTGAATATCACCTGTCATTTTCTCGTATAGCAGGCACTGAGTCACAAATGCCGCCGCCAGATTATTGGAACACCAGATAAAGGGGATTCCAATCAGAAACGGATTCTCTTTTGCTCTCTTTTGAACCGCTTCGATTTGTTCTTTATAATATCCTATTAATGTATCTTTAAACGCTTCATCTGCCACTTCAAACAAGGCATAATGTCCCATGTTCATGAATGGATAGCACTCATAATGCCGGGCAGTATCTTTGCCCATCCAGGAAGAAGTGTTGATTAATTTCGCAAATCCTTTAGCCTCACGCAAATACGTCGAATCTTTTGTTCCTTTGTATAGTTCCGCAGCGCCCCACTCCATGTCATCCGCCCAGGTATTCTCATAGTAGCGATAAGGCGCCCGGCAGGGTGTTCCCTCCTGGCAGCCCGGCTGTTTGAGTCCCATTTCGTACACTTCCAGACCGGCTTTCAGACAACGGTTGGCAAAATCTTCATCACCAAGATCCTCTTTCCAGACCCGGTAAGCCATCGCCATAGCCGCTGCGTAACGTCCTGTAAGATTTGCAATTCCGGTCGATGTATTCTGGTATTTAAACAGTCCCTGGGGTTTTCCGTTGGCATAATAGACTACACGGTAATTGCCCGGTCCCCAGCCATAATCAGCGGTGTCCAGATGTGGCAGTTTAAAGCCCACATGATCGCGGTCATCGGCCACCTGATGAAACAGCTGATCCGGCGCCGGATGCATTTTCAACATCCATTCAAGTCCCCATTTTATCTCATCCAGCACATCGGCAATTCCATTGGCTCCGGGTTGACCGAGATCATTAAAATTATCCGCAAATACGTCTTTATTTTCCAGGTAAGCAAACAACATTCGGCAGATGGTGTTTCCCGAAGTCAGCATATAGCGCAGATGATCACCGGCATCGTGCCAGCCGCCACTTACATCGATATATGTGCTGTCGGGCATCGGACCGTACATGGTTCGCCCGTCTTTTTTGTGACAAACTTCATCAGTAAAGGGATTATACCCACACCGCTGCTGACGGATATACTGAAGAAGGTATTCGGAATAACCGTTATAAACATCATCTCCAATCGCAAATTCCTGGGACCGGGCTTCTTTTCCCTGGATTTTCAACCGATATTTACCGGGGTTTTGTACATTCGAAAAATCCAGGCGATAATGATATCTAAAATTTCCCCATTCGCCTACAGACGGTCCAATTTTATGTGACGTCCCGGTTACTTCACTCGTTGCAACATTGATAACCTGGAGTTTTTTACCATCAAGTTGCTTATTTGAAAAGACTACTGCAATTTTCATTTCCTGAGGGAAATATCCGATTTGGTTGACTCGCAAATAAACATTATCAGGTTTAGCCGTTAATAAAGTCAGGCATAAGAGAAACAGCCCAAAAAATCTCACTATCTTGTTCATATAAAGATCCTGTGTTTTTTAATTATCAACTATATCAATATCCAGTTGCTTCAGGATTTTGCATGTTCTCTAATCCAACCCGGCTGATTAATTCCGTGTATGTTAATAATTTGATGTTATTGGCCGTAACGGCTTTGCGAAATTTTCCAGCACATAACGCAACGAGCTCCGCCTGACGGTGTTTACTCATTTCGGGAAGCCCGAAGGGATTTAGATCTTTCATTGCCTGCATTTCGGGAGTATCCTTGCCAATGTGAAACACCAGCAGATTGACACAATCTGAAGAAAGACGATCAACCCTCGCAACCAAACTGTCTATTTTATCAGAATAGGACACACTATAAATACTTTCGAAATCCATCTCGCTAAAATAACGACTAATTCCCAGTTGGTATTCCGCTGCCAGGTTCTCAACCAGGGCGCAGAATTCCGGTGTACCGACTGCCGTTCCCATATGGTAATCCAGATAATCAATCTTTAGCCCGGTGTTAATAGCCCGGTCAATTTGCGCTCTCAATTCTTTTTCAACTTCGTTAATATCCGGCTGGCGCTCAAAAAATAATTTCCGCGATGGAAAAAAATAACCGCAGCTATCTACCAGCGTTGGGGCACCTGCAGCTCCAATAACAGGTCCCCAGCGATAATTTTTCCATTCTGCATTCAAGGTCAGATGAACTCCAATGGATACATTGGGATAATTCTTCAAAATATCCATAGCCTCCTGGTACCAGGGGCAGACAAACATCACCGACGCTGAAATCGGCAGTCCGGTCTCTAGCACCTGTTTAGCCGCCATATTTACCGAATGACACATGCCGATATCGTCACAGCGAATCAATATTTCCGCGCCCCTCTTTTCCGGTGTCTTACCGCAATTCGAAAGAAAAACACCAGCAATAATAATAAAAATAAGAAGTAGGTTTTTCATAATCTAAACAATTTAATTATTCTAATATGAAACGCCAATGGAAAATGTGTGGGTTGCATCGAAAATTCCATAATCCTGATAGGCATAGTCCAACCGAAGCTTTATACCGTCGATTTTTTTATGTACTCCCATACCGAAAGTCAATCCCCGTTCGTCATAATTGCCCATATATCCTGTTCTCAGAATCAGCATTTTCTGAAACGTATACTCAGTACCCACTTTAATTTTTTCCAGATAATCCCGTGGATGTGAAGACTCAAAACCGATGATCAGATGATGATTCTCGTTATCGAGTGATAAAATCGAAAGCGGATTCAGACTCAGGCTGAAACTGACTGCATAGGGCATGGGAACTTTGTCCACTTCATACTTAATTTCTCTTGAAAAATTCTGTATCACCGCACCAAATCGAATTCCGTGATTTAAAAAATCATAAGTCGTGCCGACATCAATTGCCGGTTCTCCATGATTATATTTTACAAGGCTAATGGTTGTATCACCAGCCAAAATTGTTCCCGTCCAGACACTTCCCAAATCCTGATATGCGTATTTTATACGAATTCCATAGGAGAAACGGTTATTTACTTTTTGGCTGTAGGTAAATCCGATTGCGTAACTGCCGGGTTGAAAGAGTTCCGTTTTTACGTAACCCTGTTCGTTGTCCGCATACTGAGTTCCCTGAAATTCGCCATAATCCATTGTAAGAAAATCCAGCGCCAGAACTCCAAACTTGTCAAGCGCCACAGAACCTGCAAAAGAGCTGTAATTAATATCGGCAATTCCGCTGGTATAATTAGCATTAAAGTCAAACTTAGAATCCTGCCAGGCTAATCCTGAGGGGTTCCAGAAAACCGTATTTGAATTATAAAACAGCGTCAAACCAAGCCCGCCTCTGCCAATCGCTTCAGCAGAAACCGGATTATCCAGGAACCGGAAACCGGTTTGTCCACGTTTAACAATTTTGGCGAAGCCTGGTACAGCCAGTAAAATTGTGAATACGATGATTAAATATTTATACTTCATGATGTTCTCCTTAGCGTACCAATACAAACTTAACAAAATGATCCGGCAGTGATTTTCCCGAAAATGATTCTGATTCTGTAACAGCCAAAATATAGATACCACTGGATACAAACTGATTGTTTTTGGTTTTCTGTTCCCAGATTTCCTGATCGGTTCCGGCATGATCAATTGAATTAATGAAGTCACCGGTTTCCGTGTAGATTGTTAATAAACACCGATAAGGCAAATTAACAAAACTTATCTGGTTCGGTTTATCCGGATAACCGAAAATCCCGGCAGCAGTACTTGCCGGATTTGGGACCACCAGAGCCCTGTCTGATTCCGCCAATCCCTCTTTAAAAGGTATCGCCGCAATGGCTGATCGATTGACATATCGACTGCTTTCCAGCATTTCACCGGGATTCAATCCATCCGTATTCTGAGAGCCATCATCCACAGCAGTAACCGCATAATAATAGCTGACTCCTCGGATAACATCGGTATCAATATAGCTGAGTTCGTTGCGGCCGGTGGTTTCATAAATCATTTCCCAATAATTACTGCTCTGAATACCTGATGGGTCATTCACATATGCTGCTCCTATTTTTCGATAAATTCGCCAGGCATACCAATCATCAACTTTTGTGTCGGGATCCAAGTAATAATCCGGATCAGGATAACTCCATTCCACAATAACCCTGTCAGCATCACTGGTAATTTCAACATCCGGCGGAGGCGGCGGATCCGGAATATCAAAGCTCCTCTGCCAGGCCCATTTCGCTCGATCCAATGCGTGAAACAGCGAATCCCGTCCGCTTAGTAAAACGGAATCTTTTTCGGAATCCGAAATTTCGCCTTTCAACCACGCCCGGCCAACTGTATCAGCAACCGCCCGTGAAATAGAGCCGACTCCGATTGCATATACTGCACATATTGAATCATAGCTCGCTGCCTGAGAATTTTTAGTCAGTTCATATGGACCGACCGTAATAAACCGCATTGGCCCGTACTGACTCTGATTCGAACTCAACCATCCCTCCGTTATTGGATCCAGGGGAAACTTTCCCCTGTTATCGTGCCCAATATAAGTATCCCGTAATCCAAAGTCTCTCCTTCCCCAGAGGTCACCCGAGATTTCCGCATGAGGCATCGAATAAGGCTGAGATTGATCATCGTCATCTGGATTAAAACTGTTTTTAGCACAGTGTAATAATGTAAATCCGGGAATCTGAGTTGAAATCAGGTGTCCTGTACTGCGTTCCGGATCACCAATATCATCCGTACTGCCATTCTGATATACTCTTATACCCGGACGTTTATAATCCCAGTAATAAGCAACCTTCATACTATCCCGCAATTCGCCCTGGTTCAAAACTGACTTTCCGGCAAACCAGCTATCCAGATCATCAACCCCTTCGTAAGCAAATCCACCCATGGCAAAATATTCACCCGCCTTCGACGGCCCGAAGCTGAATGATAATGGCCACCATAACCGAATAGTCTGATCAGGGAAAAATCTACTCGAATCAGGGCTCTCAATCGGTCGCCTGGTCTCTCCGGTAAATTTATAGGAAGCCTTCCAGATCAGATAGTTCTCATGATTGTGATTACTGAAACCAATTAGTTCAATATGTGTTCGGATTCCCCAGTATGGTATAATATCTTCCCAAACTGCTTTCATGTCCGGTTTTAAATCAGGATCGACCTGCCATGTATATTCCTGCTGCTGAGCAATTCCGTCAACGGTTACATAGGGCGGCCGATACCGACGGATTTCCTGTGAGAAGTCATTGATACCATTGCTGACGAATGGGGTCGGAATGATTTTACGGTTTCCAAAGTTATCGATAAAACCGCTGTCGTCTGGCGCAATAGGATTAAATATTTGATACAGTAACCGGGAATGCCATTCATCCTGGGGATACTGAAATATCTCGGACTTGACATTTCCGTCCGTCAGCATCCAACTGTATTGGGTTGTAAACTGACCTTCACCATTGATCTTTTTCATATCCAGTTTAATGGCATTGACATTCAAGAACATCGGCGGGCCGGTATATTTTTTCTGTCCAGGTGCTGATGTTGTGACAGCAATTATTCCACTTAAAATAATAACACTTAATGATTTCATTGAAATTCTAATCCTCATAATATCACCCCTTTTAGAAATTAATCCGAAGACCAATTAAAACTCGCCTCGGATTCAGGAACAGTGGTGTTGTAAACCAACCCTGGTCAATATAAGCATTGGTCTCTCTCCGGCGATCATTTCGATTCATAATTTCCTCGTTTAATTGTGCAAATTCTTCCGGTGTGTAATTTGGATCATCAATTTCAATAAGTGCTTCCAGTGGATCATATTCAACACCTGCCGGGCGGTACTCACCCCATTTATCATTACCTTTGTGTTCACCCGATTCCCAGGGGAAACATAGGGATTCTTTATACCGGTTGTATTGGGTAGTACTCATACCATTGATATACAGACGTTTAATATTCAGAAAGTTTGTGACAGTCAATACCAATTCACAATTCACATTGGATACTTTAAATCCCTTTGATGCCCGCAAATCGAGATTTGAGAAATCCATAACATTGGCTTTTCTCTGGACACCGGTCAGAGGATCGGACTGGATAACAATTTTACCACCGTCCCGCCAATCGTACAGCAGATTGACATATAATTTACAAAAAGGTTTGAATCCCAGCATACGTATCCCCCAGTCCGAAGGGGTATGTAAATTGATATTCACATTCGCCCGCGGTTGCGGTTCCAGAAAATCCTGATCGGCATTGCGAAGTTCGTCCTGGGCCTCCACCTGGTTTTCGTAGACTGTCTTTAGCCCAACCTGTCCCCAACTTTTTAACATATATTCGTAATTTGCCCAAAATGTCAAAAAGCGTCCATAATTTCTCTCCAGCCGCAATTCCAGGCCACGAATATCGGCATAGGCATCGGGATAGTATCGGCTCACGTTGAACTCCTGGTTATAGTCCCAGAAAGTCCGGCTTAACGGTTCGTTTTTCAGATCCTTATAATAAAATGTGACATTGAAAAGTAATGTCTCCAGAAACTGCTGTTCATATCCAAATTCATAGGCTACTGTGCGCCCCATTTCAAGGTCTGAGGACGGTAAGATTGCCGCACCTGTGGAAATTCCCAGATTATACAGGAAGGACATATTTGGTTTTTGATAAAAATGCCCGTAATTAAAATAGAGTTTACTCCTGGATGTTACCGGAAAGGAAACGCCAAGCCGGGGTGACAATTTCAGTTGGGCTTTTGCCCGTTCACCATCCCAGCCGGGAGGACTATCCAGCATTTCGCGAAATACTTCCCAGCGCTCATAACTTCCCCACTCACCAGGTAAGTACTGATAGATTTGATTATAGAAGTAGGCGTAGTCCTCATCCAGTGGAAAATATATCGGATAGACTTTATTTTGGGGATCAAAATAATCCAATCGCAAACCGGCAGAAGCGATCATACCCTCAAACTCAAGCTTATCCTGAATATAAACGCCAGCTTCGATGGGACGGATTTTATAGTATTGCCATGTATCGGGTATTCCGGGCGCATATAGTTTTTCCGATTGCATCCAGGCGCCGGCATAGACAAAGGAGTAGGAATATTGAAATACAAAACCGGTTTCAAACTGGTGGTTATGTCCCAGCTGGGCTGTTAAATCTCCTTTCATGCTTAAGGTCCAGGAATACGATGAGTCCACCTGTTGCAACCCACCATACATCTGAAACAAATCCGTAATATCGTATGACCAGTTTGTCGAACCATAAGGAGTTCCGACACTTGGATAGCGTACTATTTTCATGGTGGAATCAATTTCTACCCAGGCAGAAGCTAGGGATGTATCGGCACTATAGGGATTAATCTCATTATCCTGGTACGTGAACTGTGTCTCCAAGTTAAAAAATGCTTTTGATGACAGGGTGCGATTTAATTTTACGCCTCCCATAAACCAGCGCTGATCCAGATACTGTAACTGACTCTGATTGAACATATTGATAAAACCGTTACTGCTGCCGAGAATCCGGGCAAGTTGTTCAACGGAACTCTGCGAACTGCTCATAAAATTAAACTTACTTGAATAATCCAACAAAGCACCACCCAGACTGGAAGGTCGGCTGCCGGTATTTGTCTCGACCTTGGCATAGAATGCATTCATTGACATTTTTGTATTCGGTGAAAGGTAAGAGGTTAATTTTATCTGACCGTTATAATCGGTATAAGACTGTCTTGGACCGATCGGGAAAGCAAATTGTGTATTCTCATATTTGCCGGCTGCTAAAAATGTAAATCTTTCGATTGTACTACCGATCAAAGGCAAACCTTTTCCCGGTACCGGCCCGGTAAGAGTTCCCTCAATGTAGACATCCGGCTTTTTTGCAAATTCATATTCAGGATGCTGAACAAGCCAGATCGCGCGTTTCTGCTCGGGAGTAAGTTTTGCATTCGAAGGCAGCCCAATAACCTGATAATTCTTACGACCTTCCCGGCTACTGTTCCAGCCTTTAAATCCTTTCAGATCATTGGGAAATCCGAGAGGCAACAATTCATCATCAGGAACACCTTCCCAGCAATAAACATGGTACATACTATCCGAAGGATCAAAATAAGTGAAATTTGTATCCGTATAGACTTTTGCTATCCATGAATCATTACCCCATGGGTTACTGCCAAAGAACTTATAATCACTTTTCGATGTCATGTCAATTTTCAGTGAAAGGCTGTATTTATCCCGTTTCCCCTCTTTGGTCACAACATTGACTAAACCGGATTTAAAACCGCCATATTTGGCCTCAAAGCCCCCAGTAAGTACCTGCAATTCCTCAATTGACGTTGAGTTCAGGGATAAATAAGAGTTTCCCGAGCGGAGATCACGGGCAGAAATGCCGTCAATCCGGACATCGGTTTCACGAACGCTTCCCCCCCGGATACTCAGTCCGTGACCGTCATTATCCGTAACCAGGTCAACACCTTTGACTTTATTGACAAATTCATCCAGTCGTAAGATTGGCGCCTCTGTAATCCGCTCTGTTAAAATGATTTCCTGTGTGCCCGATACGTCAGCTTTGATTACTTCCCGATGGGCAGTTACTTCAACGGTTCCCAGCTCGAGTACCGTCGATTCAAGCGAAAAATCGAGATTTATCGTCCTATCTGTATTAACACGAACCTGCTCAATTACCATGGGTTTATAACCTATCATCATTGCTTTGACATTATAGGTTCCCGGCCGAACATTCAGGATAAAATAATAACCATCCTTGTCGCTGGCGGCCCCCTGTTTTATCGACAATTCAAAGGCCTGGTTGTTTTCCCAGTAGCTTTCCACGATAATATTGGTACCAATAATTGGTCCTCCGGTTTCATGATCACGGACCCTTCCGGCAATTTTTCCACCCAAAGCAAAAAGAGAACTTGCCAGAAATAATGAAATCATGAAAAAAAATGATTTGCTCACTTGTTTCACTTTCCTCCTCCTCACCTTAATAAGTCTTCAATTTTGCATTTTTCGAGCAATAAAATCATAAATACCATATCAGGCAGATTCCCGTACAATCAGCTATAAATCTAAAAACTTCTGAATTGGCGGTTTACAACTGTGCTCAATCAATGCAATCAAACTTTCCGCCGCTAACTTACCAATCATTAACAACGGCTGTTTAATCGTCGTCAACGCCGGACGAACATATCTGGCTATATCGATGTTATTAAATCCGACCACGGCGATACCATGAAAAAAGCCGTTTGATTGTCCTGATATAAGGACATTGCATACTGAATTTTTTATCTCCCTTTGTGTTATCGATAACAATCATGGTTAAAATATTAATAGCGATCCCTCCTAAATAATTCTATGCTGATTCTCGTACAATTAGCTGTAAATCCAAAAATTTCTGAATCGGCGGCTCTTGAACATGCTCAATCAAATCAATCAGGTTTTCCGCAGCCAGTTTTCCAATCATCATTAAGGGCTGCTTGATGGTTGTTAAGGCTGGTCTTGTAAATTTTGCGATATCAATATTATTGAATCCAATGACGGCTATATCATCCGGCACTGATAACTCCCGCTCAATAATTCGCTCCATTACTGCAATTGCCATATAATCATCGGCACAAAAAATTGCATCCGGGATTGTTTGACCGTTAAGTAAGTTATCCACCGCCTGATATGCTCGTCCGGCATCAAAATTGGCATCAATAACCCAGTTTGGATTCAACGTCAGTCCTAACCGGCTCATCGCCTCTTCGTAACCTTTTAGTCGGTCGATCCCGTTACTTTCTTCCTTGCTGCCCGATATGAAGGCAATATGCCGGCACCCTTTTTCAAACAGATAGTTTACGGCGATTTCGGCGCCCTCAACGTTTCTAGTATCGATAAAATTAACTCTCTGATCGGCAGTGCGGTGATTTATCAGGACAGCGGGAAATCCCGAATCAATCAGGGATTCCAGATTTAGGTCATTTATTTTCGGTTTTAACATGATGAGCCCGTCAAGCAGCTTACTTCGGGCTATATCGAGATAGAGATTGCTGGATTTTTCATGTTCTTCAACCGGGTAAATCATCAAACGGTAGTCCTGCTGCTTTACAACGGTCATGACGCCGCTAAGTATCTGGGCGATATAGTTGTCTAAAAAAACCTGCTTGGTTTTAGGAATGATGACACCGATTGTCATGGTCCGTTGACTGGATAAAATCCGGGCGATTAAATTGGGTATATAATCCATCTGTTCGACGGCATTCAGGATTTTATTTCTGGTGGATTCGGCAACGATACCTTTTCCGCTGACGACCCTGGAAACGGTCATGGCTGATACCCCGGTTTTATCCGCGATATCGTTAAGAGTTATCTTATTAATTTTATTGGCAGCTATTGTATCAGAATTACCCATATTCAAAGGTCTGTTTTTGTTGTCGTTTCAATAATTTCAATTAAATTTAAAATATATTTGAATTCTCGTTTTTCCTTTTGTATATTTCTCTATGTTATCGATAACATACAAAGAAGGAATTAAAATTACAAGACTTTCGTGAATTTCTTAAAAATATTTCTGCCTTTTTCTTTCCTTCTCTGCATTTTCTAAACAACCTAGCTTTAAGAATAGGGAGGATCTATGGCTGTCATTGCAATTGACTTGGGAGGTACGAAATCTTCAGCAGCGCTGGTCTCACCGGACGGGTCGGTTCTGATTCGGGACAAAGTGGAAATTACCCGCAAAAGCGGTACGCTGGTCAGTAAAATCTTACAGAAACAGATTCAGACATTATACACAAAGGCCCTAAGAAGTGGGCAGGATGTCAGCGGCATCGGTGTTTCTGTTCCCGGTATTTATTATTCACAAACCGGTCATGTCTGGGCACCGAATATCCCCGGATGGAAGGATTATCCGCTCCAGCAGGAGTTGCAGAACACTATCCCGGATATCCCGGTCAAGATTGACAGTGACCGCGCTGCCTATATCCTTGGAGAAACCTGGCTGGGTGCCGCCCGCGGCTGTCGGAACGCTGTTTTTATCGCTGTGGGCACCGGAATTGGAGCGGGCATTATGGTGGATGGAACCATTCTGCGTGGGCATGCTGACATTGCCGGCGCCACCGGCTGGATGTCGCTTACGCCAACGTTTCGATCAGAATATACTCGCTTTGGCTGTTTTGAGTACCACGCGTCCGGAGATGGATTGGCCCGAGTAGCCCGGGATATGGTCAATGAGGATCAGGATTATTATGGTCTTTTACGGAATCCCCTGCCGGAACATATTTCGTCCTATGACGTATTCGAAGCCTTTACTGCAGGTGACGCATTAGCCCAGGAAGTCATCAATCAGGCAATCAAATTCTGGGGAATGGTTACCGCAAATTTCATTAGTCTGTTTAATCCCGAAATCATTGTTTTTGGGGGAGGATTATTCGGACCGGCTATTCAGTTTATCCCCTTGATTATAAAGGAAGCCCAGCGATGGGCACAACCAATCGCCTTTAACCAGGTTCGAATCGAAGGTTCTAAAATCGGTGGCGAAGCAGGGCTCTACGGCGCTGCGAAAATTGCCCTGTCTGTGTTATCAGAGGAGTGAGTATGTACAATAAACAACGTGTATTTTGGGCTGCCTGCATCGGTATGCTGCTGTTTGGTATCGTTATGATTTCACTGGGGACGATAAACACGTTTCTGGCAGCCAAACTCGCTCTGGATGAACTTACAATCGCATCCCTGGCAGCACTCTTGCCCTTCGGTATTCTGATCGGCTCATTGGTTTTTGGACCGATTGTCGATCGCTACGGATATAAGATTGTTTTGATTAGCTGTGCACTGTTAATCCTGATCGCTATTGAAGGTATTGCGTTCGCTTCAAATTTCTTTTTTATCCAACTGTCTTTTTTTCTGATCGGTTTCGGTGGTGGTGCCATCAACGGCAGTACCAATGCGCTGGTGGCGGATATCAGCGCGGAAAATAAAGGCGCCCGGCTAAGTCTGCTGGGTGTTTTCTACGGTATCGGTGCACTCGGTATGCCGATGATTTTAGGCCTCATGTCCAAATATTTCAGTTACACCAGTGTGGTCAAGGTTATCGGTGGGCTTGTTCTGCTGCCGGCGATTTACTTCACCGCGATCAAATTCCCCGAGCCAAAACACAAACAGGGTTTCCCTCTTAAAGAAAGTATCGGCCTGCTGAAGGAAAAAACACTTGTCCTGATTGGTTTTGTGCTCTTCTTTGAAAGCGGAATTGAAGGCATTGTCAATAACTGGACAACAACTTATCTTCAAAAAAATATTCATGCCGATCCCAAAAATGCACTTTTTGCACTTTCCAGCTTAGTAATCGCCCTGTCATTGACCCGTTTAGTTCTGGGCGATCTACTCAAACGAATTCGCCCATATCTGGTCCTGTTCGGATGTCTTTCCTTTATTGTGATGGGATCGATTCTGATGATGCTCAGTTCCACCTATATCCCCAGCGTTATTGGACTGATTTTCATGGGCATCGGTTTTGCCGCCGGTTTTCCGGTTATGCTGGGATATGTCAGCGACCTTTATCCCGATTTTTCTGGAACGGCGTTCAGTATTGTTTTTGTAATTGCCCTGCTGGGTAATACGTTAATTAATTATCTGGTCGGAATAATTGCCCATAATTTTGGAATCCACCATTACCTGACCGTTATATTAATCAGTGTAATGGCGATGTTTGTGCTATTATCTATTGTTCTCAAACAAATCAAAGAAACCGTAAAAATCTAACTTAGGAGTTACAATGTCACTGGCAAAAGAATGGTTAAACAACACCCGGAAAGTAATAGATACTATCGAAGCTACTCAAATGGAAAATATCCGTAAAGCTGCTGAAGTTATGGCTGATTCAATCGCCGCCTGCCGGTGGGTACATACCTTTGGATGCGGTCACGCTACCCTACCAATAGAAGAAATGTACCCCAGAATAGGCGGTTTTGTAGGCTTTCATCCCATGATTGAATTACCACTTTCATTTTTTACACATATTGTTGGTGAAATGGGTGTGCATCAATTTGTTTTCCTGGAACGGGTCGAAGGATACGGTCAGGAAATCATGAAAGGTTACAATTTTGATCCGCGGGATACCATGTGGATATTCTCCCATTCCGGTATCAATAATGTAAATATTGACGTTGCCCTGGAATCAAAAAAACTCGGAATGAAAGTCATCGCCTATGGCTCCGCCACAGAAGCAAAGGGCAAAAAAACGCGGCATTCCTGCGGCAAAACCATTTTTGATATCGCTGATATTATCGTCGATAGCTGTACACCATTACAGGATGCCTCTGTGGATCTGAAAAATCATCAAGACAAAATCGGACCGGTCTCCACAATGGCATTTATTACAACAGTCTGGACGACCATTACAACTGTGGCAGAAATTCTAGTGGAGCGCGGTGAAAAACTCTATATCCATCCCTCACACAATGTTCCGGGAGATACAACCGCCAGAGAAAGATTAACGGAAGCACTGGATATGTATAAAAAAAGGATTGCAGGGGTATAAATTCGACATAAAATATTTATATTTAACTACAGAAGCTATTCTTCTTCTTTTCGAAAGACAACCCTACCATCTATAATGGTCGTATCGATAGAAAAATCCGGCTCCATAATCACGAGATCAGCATCTTTTCCGATCTCGATAGTCCCTTTTCGATCAAACAATCCTAAAAGTTCAGCCGGATTTTTTGTGATTGTATCAATCGCTGTAGCTAAATCGCACCCGGTATATTCTTGAAAACGGGCGGCAATATGTCCAACACTCAATGCCGTACCGATCAGAGTTCCATCATCATAGCGGGCGGAACCGTCTTTGGATTCATATTCACGGTCATTATAAATATATTTTCCCTCAGGCAGACCGATTGCCTGAATGCCGTCAGTGATACAGATACAACGGTTTTTACCCAGAGTGTGATATAAATAATTCACAATACGGGGATGTAAATGAACACCATCGCTAATAATTTGCGCTGTTATATTATCGGATTCAAAAATCGCCAGCAACGGTCCCGGGAACCGATGGTGCAACGGAGCCATAGCATTAAAAATATGGGTAACATGATTGATTCCAGCCTTAAAACCGGTAAGAACCTCTTCATATGTAGCATTGGAATGACCAAATGCCGGAATACAGTTATTTTTAATTAGCCTGTCGATGATAGCCAAACTTCCATCCATTTCCGGAGCAATGGTCATCATTTTCAGACTGCTCCCCAGAATATCATTTATCTCATCAAAAGCATATTTTGAAGGCGGATAAACTCCACCGGGCAAAATACCACCTTTCTTTACCGGATTAATAAATGGTCCTTCGAGATGGATACCCAGAATTTTAGCTCCGCCCAAATCCTTCATCCGGTTTTCCGCCAAGACTCTCAGATGTCGATTATTGTTTTCTGGTTTCATGACAGTGGTTGCTAAAAATCCGGTCACGCCGAACCGGGCAAGGGTCGTTGATATAGTTTCAAGCGCTTCAACACTTCCATCCAGAACATCCGATCCTCCGGCGCCCTGAATATGTACATCAATAAAACCGGGAGCTATTATTTTCCCCTGAGCATCAAGAATAACAATATTATCTGGTATTGTTTTAATTAACCCAATTTTACTGATTTTACCATCCTGTATAAAAACATCAATGTAATCCGTATCTGTTTGATCAGCCATCCGGCAATTTTTTATTATCAGATTATTTCTCATACTTTATTCCTTAATTCCAAATTCACCATAAATCCGTGCATCAAGCAGTAATCATTTCATCAATGCGCCGAAAATGATATCTTCTTTCAATCAGATTTTCCAGCAATGGCTGAAGATATTGATATAACTTATCCGTGCGTTCCGGATGAGTCCCAATGTGAATTAGTAAGAAAAATCCATTCAGACCATTTGGATTGTTTTGTTCATAATCCAATATATTTTGATAAATCGTTTTAGAATCACGATAATTATGCATCGTTGGAATAGTGTAATCCGTGTGCGAGATAGTTCCCGGGGTCATATTAATTAACGTCAATCCCATTTCATCAGACCAATGGGAAATTGTGTCATTGTACCATTCATAGGGCGGAATATAGAAACGGGCCTTCTCTTTTGCAATTTCAAACCGCTGAAGCTCTTTATAGTTATCCAGCATATCCCGCACAAATTCTTCCCTGGTTACCAACAGTGAGTCCCGGTTTTCCCAACTGCAATACAGAAGGTGTTTGTCCGAGTGTGGTCCCAGGTAATGCCCATCATCAATGAGTT
Source organism: Fidelibacterota bacterium (assembly GCA_016783665.1). Lineage (GTDB taxonomy): Bacteria > Fidelibacterota > UBA2242 > UBA2242 > UBA2242 > UBA9312. Next base: position 25,036 of record JADHWC010000021.1, read on the forward strand.
GTTTGACCAATGCCTCGTTCTCCTTATTCCGGTAAAAATCTCCGGTAAAGAAAAAACTGGCTGTAATCATTTTCTGTTCCAATACAAAGCGAATATGCCAGCCTCCGTCACTGTAATCACCACCCGTAAACACCAGCGCAATTTCTTTTTTCGTACTGTCACCACGAATTATTCCACCATGTGAAATTGTATATTTTGGTATGGATTGCTGACCACAATTCATCAGCATGAAAAGAAAGCCGGTTACTACGATCACTTTAGTTTGTACACCCTTCGTCATCTTGCAGCAAATCTTACATTTTTTATCATACTGAATCAATTTTATCCTAAAATAAGAAGTTTTCCAATTATATACTACTGACTTTATGAGCAACCCGGAAAAAAGGCAAATATCAGGACAACTTTTTCATCATTTATAAAGTCTTACAAAATGTACTATTAAAAACCCGAGCAATTTTTGAAAACAATTACAAACATAAGCATCTTAAAAGTTCTTCTGCTTCGTAACAACATCTTTACAAAACTCAGTTATTTGCTCAATATCTAAGACCCACACGCCCACCATAAATCCTCCGGGGTTGTTTAATAAAACAACCCCTTTCCTCTTTTTACAATTCTTAGCGGAATTTATCCTTTTTTATCCGTATTTTATCAGGTGTTACTTAATTATCAATACACATGCGTTGCGATACTCTGATTTTTACCAGGATAAGGACAATACAAATGATCGAAATACTTTCAAGACCGTTTTTACTGCACAACCCTATTCAGCATTATAGCTGGGGATCAAAGAATCAGTACGCCTACATTCCCCAATTCCTTGGAATCACACCGAAACCGGGAAAACCGTACGCTGAATTATGGATGGGAGCTCATCCTACAGCGCCCACCAAAATCGATGTTGACGGAAAGCTAATGGCGCTGGACGAATTGATCCACCGTTTCCCTGAAATTTTCCTCGGAAAAAACGTCGCTGACCGTTTCGCAAAGCAATTGCCCTTTCTTTTCAAAGTGCTGTCGGCAGCAGAGCCATTATCGATCCAAGCCCATCCAACCAAGCGTCAGGCGGAACTATTGCACAAAGCCGATCCGGTCCACTATCCAGATGACAATCACAAACCGGAAATCGCCATCGCGCTGGATTTTCTGACGGCTCTTGCGGGTTTCGCCACGTATTCAAACATCCGAAAGACTATTGAAAAATATCCAGAAATCGCACAATTTTTCGGTTCGGAAGCCCTGTCGGATATTTTCCCCGGGAACCGGCTTTCCAAAAAACAGCAGGTTGATAAGATCCGCCTGTTATATCAAACATTTATTCATTTGGCTCAAACCAAAACGGAACTATATCAGAAAAACGTCGACGCACTGGCAATGCGTCTCCAATCTAAAAATTCAAAACACAGCGTCCACGAATCCCTCTTCCTGAAAGCCCGGAGTAAATATGGCAACCTGGATGTCGGACTATTCTCGATCTTTTTCCTGAGACCGATACATCTTAAAGCAGGTGAAGCGCTGTGTATCAATCCCGGACTACCCCATACCTATATCAAAGGCAATATTATCGAATGCATGGCAAACTCCGATAATGTCGTTCGCGCCGGACTGACGCCCAAGTATCAGGATATTCCGACGTTGATGACAATTCTCGATTATTCACCATATTCCGCACGAATCATCAAGCCGGAAATGATCGGCAACGAGATTCAATATCCGACCTTTACACCGGAATTCGTCATCAGTCAAATCACATTCGGCTCCGCTTCCCGAAAATTCACTACCGGGAATAAAATCGAACTGCTATTGGCGGTCGAAGGCGGCGGATCGATACGCTGGAATAATCATGCAAAAAATCTGACCTTTAAAAAGGGACAATCCGTGATCATTCCTGCGGCAGTAAGCGACTATTATATAAAAACAGACGAATCCTTATCCATCTTCAAGATTCAGATTCCCTAAGCAAGCCTGATTTAAAAAACCGGCGATTATTTAATATTTTTAAAAACTATAACTGTTTCAAAAATATTCTACTACAGAAATTATAATGAAAAGCTTAGAACAACGCATAGCGGAAGTTATTCATGAAAAGGTTTCCATAGTTCCATACAATCCGGATTGGCTTAGATTATTTGATCAAGAGGCAAAATATCTTCGGAACAGGTTGCCAAAAACACTTGTTACCAGAATTGAACATTTTGGAAGCACTGCCATTCCGGGACTGGTATCAAAGCCAATTATCGATATTTTGGTAGAGGTTACAAGCCTTGAGAAAACTAAAAAGCAAATAGTCCATTTGCTGAAATCAGAAGGTTATGATTACTTTTGGCGCCCGGAATTCGATAAGCCGCCTATGTATGCCTGGTTCATAAAACGCAATACCGATGGTATGCGCACATACCATATACATATGGTTGAAGCTGATTCAAAGCTTTGGGACAGACTATATTTTAGAGACTATCTGAGGGAGTTTCCTGAAGAAGCTAAACGTTATGGCGAATTGAAACTTTTTCTTTCTGAACAATATCCAGATGACAGAGTCGCATATACAAAGGGCAAAACCGGTTTTATTGTTACTATTACAGAAAAGGCTAAACTATACTATAATGCGACCTGATTTACTAAGACATAGCGCCCGATCGACAAAATCAACAGCCTGTCCCGACACCACATCGGGATGGTTGAACAACCATTAGCGCGCATTTCAGTTAAAAAATAAAGACATGAAAGGACATAACATGACACATAAGCAGAAGCAGAAGAAAGCATTACAAGAGCGGGACGATCTTACCGGCGAACATACCGTTGGCGATACCGGACAGATGATCATAGCATGCCTGTTTACGGCGATCTGGATATCCGACACATTCTTTTTCAAGTACACGACTTTCCTTAACCAGTACGTGCCAAATAGATTCAGAACACCTTGTGGGATCATTCTTTTGGTTCTATCGGGCTACCTGGCAAAAACGGGACTATCTATTGTATTCGGCGAGGAACGGGAAAAACCCGGCGTGATCAGGAAGGGCGTATTCGGTGTCATTCGCCATCCGATATACCTGAGCGAGATTCTGCTTTATCTTGGTTTTTTGATGCTGAGCATATCGCTGGCGGCTGCAGTAATGTGGATTATTGCGATTGTGTTCCTGCATTCCATCTCCCGTTACGAGGAAAGGCTGCTGCTTGCGCGCTTTGGCAAGGAGTATGAGCAGTATATGCGGGAAGTTCCAATGTGGATTCCGCGGCTTTGGAAAAAGTGAATGACGCCGCTGAGATTGCCCAACCGGGATCATCAATCCCGGATATTTACAAATAATCTTACAAAGGTTCGTTTATTTCGATGTTATATGAAATTGCCCTTCGCCCGCTAAAAGCAAAAAATAAAAAAGGGAGGTAATAAACTATGAAAAATTTCTTAAAAGAGATATTCTCAGGCACAGAATTAGTTGGAACAATGAATTTGATTGCAGGGACAATCATGGCTCTCCTATGGTCATATTTCGCATTACAATGGTGGTCCGTAGCCTTCGGATTTCTCGCATTATTTTTCTTGATAGAAGCAGTCTGGCACTATATACTCACTGATTATTTACGGTATATTCATAAAGACCAACAAGGGAAATGATGAGTGTCCCATCTGATAATTTGAAAAATTAAAGAGGAGAATATTGAATATGAAACAATGGATGAAGAGTGGTTTCCTATACTACGTTGCGGGTGCTTTGCTGGTTTTAGTTTACTCTTTACTCTGGTTTTTAAATACTCCTACTGGTGTCCAACTGCTACGGTATGTTGGAGTGGCAATCTTGGCGGTCGGTCTTGTCTTAATCTTTCTGCCTATGTTTGTTTTTCGCAGTAAGGGCAAGGTGAAAAAGGAAAATGATTGGACCGAGACCTCAGTCCTTGTTGATACAGGAATCTATTCCGTTGTTCGGCACCCGCTCTATCTGGGTTGGTTACTCATGTATGTTGCAATTATTTTCTGGAGTCAACATTGGTTGACAGCAATTATTGGAATCCCAGGTATGGTGTGTGTCTACTTAATTTCAAGACAGGAAGACCAGCGCCTCATTGAAAAGTTTGGCGACGACTACAAACGCTATATGCAAAAGGTGCCAAGAATGAATCTTTTAGCGGGGGTTGTTAGGTTGATACGACGTAGAAAGAGAGAGCGAAAATGATAGATAACAGAATTCATAACATATTGAAAATTGCGATTTTAACGAGCGAGCGAAGGGCAACTCTGCGGCACTTCGTGCCTTGCTTCGCTTCACTCGGTCATATAACAGCGGACATACGGCTATGCTTCGCTCCGCCCAAATCGTTCCCTTCGGGAATGACTTCGTATGTCCGCAAACCGTTATCGGAAATTGCGGTTTTTTAACGGGCGGGCAAAAATATTTAAATTCAAAATAGTTTACCTAAATTATAGGATGTGTAAATTATGAAAATCAAAAACTCTCTTAAGCACTTGTTTCAATTGAGATGTCAACCAACAAAAGACACAGCAATAGCATTTATTTTAGGATTTTTATCAATTGCTGTAAGTTTCGGATTACTCCTATTTCACGGAAACACAACTGCTGACGCGATTGGTTTTTTCATTTTGCGCGACCTTATCATGATATTTGCTCTCGGATTTGCATTTCCATTATATTATGTTTTGATTATCAAAAAGGGAAAAATCAGTGAGTTCGGAATAACCAGGGAAAAGTGGATTGTCAGTTTAATTATCAGTATAATTCTTGCAATATTGTTATTATTTCAATTCATGAGCGAAGCCGGTGAATTGGGACAGGAAATATTATTGAGTTCAAATGCAATCAGCCCGATTTTCTATTTGATGGTGGCAGGTATTTATGAGGTGATATTCTTTTATGCTTTCTTGCGCCAACGACTTGAAAATGCATTTGGAATAATACCTGCAATTTTATTGGCTGCTTTATTTTGCAGTTTTAGCCATATTGGATTTCAACCTGAATTTATGAAATTATTTTTTGTGCATGCTTTCTTTATGGTTGTTTTCAGGACTACAAAGAATATTCTTATTGTTTATCCATTTTTCTGGGGTGTTGGCGCATGCTGGGATGTACTGGTAAGTTTCGGAGCAATCGAGGAATTAGAAGGGGCTTGGATTAAAGGATTGATTACTTTGATTTTGATGATAATCTTTACAGGTTACTTAAGGTGGAGAGTAAAGAAAGGATGAAGGTTATTATTAAACCCGTCCTAAAACCGCAACTCTTCGCCACTTTGTGGCTCGCCTGTATAAAGAGATGAAATTATGGATGACCAATTACACGGAGTATTTGCAACACGGGCGCCGGCTCGTCCGAACCCAATTGGCATCTCAATAGTGCGCCTTGTCAGAGTTGAAGAAAATATACTTCATATTCAAGATGTAGATATTGTAGATGGAACACCCCTGTTGGATATCAAACCTTATGTACCGGAATTCGATCTGAGAGATGTAGAGAAAATAGGATGGCTTGAGAAGAATCTGCATAAACTTTCTACATCAAAAGATGATGAGAGATTCGTAAAATGATTTGGGCGATTTCCGATAGGTCGCAACTTCGCATACCCGCGAAACGATCAATATATTAATGATCACATAAATTTACGCCGCTTTCCAGCGTTCCGGCAAGATAGGTCTTTACAATCTCATCGGGTTCTGCAATGGTAACGCCGTAATACACGTCAATCTGGTTTTGGTGAAACAAAGCTTGAGCGCGATTACCCATCCCGCCTCCGATGACCACCTTCACTCCCAATTCATGCAACCATTTAGGGAAAACACCGGGTTCATGAGGCGGGTGGCGTCTTTTTTTCGGATTTTACAACCTTCCCTTCTTCGACTTCATAGATTCCAAATTCCTCTCAATGCCCTAAATGAGAAGATAATTGTCCACCGGTCAGGGGAATTGCAATTTTCATTTTCAACGTTTCCTTTCATTTTTATCGGATTTTAAACTCAATACAAACGGGATCGAACCTATTGCCACAGCGGCCATAATTTTGTAACTAAAAATCAAACCGAATTTGTCAGCGGCCCAGCCAACCAGCAGTACCATAACAGAACTGAGTACAAAACTGATCGTCATGTAGATGCCATTAATAAAGGACATATGTTTTGTGTCATGATCGTGAACCAACGCCAACAACACCGGTCCGCTGGCAAACAGGAAAAATCCGGTCACAAATTAAAATGTTAAAAAGAAGTTGTAATGGCAAAATACATCGTTCTTGGAATTCTAGGTCCGTAAGTATAAGCCGGGTCGCGATTCGGCCCTCTATCAAGCTTATCCTGAAAAGCATTTGTTATGTTTTTTACTCCCAGAGATACTTTTCCTTTTAATCCCTGATAAAACGTATATCGATACGATAGCCCTAAATCTATTTCGATAAACGATCTGCTCTTTTCAAGAATTAAATCAGGATCTTCCTGACCTTCAACTAAAACCTCATGGGGAATTAGGGCGCTACCGGTATAATTGGCGGCTGTAAAAATACTACATCTCGAATTAATATCATAAGAAACTCTAAAATTACCGTAAACATCCGGCGTTCTCAGGAATTCTTTGGTACCAAAGTCTTCCAGTATCTGATTATATCTGTTTCTTTTTAAAGTCAAACCGCTGCGCAATTCTAATTTTATAACAGGCCGAATTCCAAGATCAAATTCAATACCTTTTACCACAGCTCCTTCACCGTTAACCCTTTCCCAGATTTCGATATTTCCCGACTTTTCAATATATTTAATCATAAATACATTTGTCAAATCTGTTAAAAAACCGGTTGCCGCAAACATTAGCGGAATAGAACCCATATATCCGATAAAATCAAGTCCTCCGCTGTATGAAAGACTGCGTTCTTCCTTTAATTCTTCAAAGTTACGTGTGATCCTCTGATCTCCGCCAACTGCACAAAGATGTAAATCTTCATCATAGGTTTGTGGAGCTTTAAATCCGGATGTGACAGAAGCTCTGAGATTAAAACCCCGTCCAAATTGATATTTCAGGTTAAAGCGCGGACTAAAAATAACATTTTTAACTTCTGAATGCTTATCTACTCTGGCGCCGACTACCAATTCCAATTCTTCTTCAGGTCCGAAGTGCAGATTATCTTGAATAAAAAATCCTATGTCATCGTATACTTCATCAATATGATAAGTCGGATTAGCCGCGGCTTCGTCTTTTAAGCCATCATTTGAATACTGAATACCAGCGCTAAATAATTGACTGCCAAGATTGAAATTTGCCTGCAGACCTCCTATATGTAGCGGATTTTTAGTCACGCCATAAAAACTAAGCGCTTCCAGAGAATCAGCGCGCGTATAACCGCCCAGGCCACCATAATATGATTTGCGATCTTGAAATGCAAAGGCGTAATATACTCGGTAATCAAATAAAGGACCGGTTCGATGGCTCCAACGTAAAGTACCACCCGTTCGCCAATGTTCAAGAGCTTCGGCTATTTCGGCTTCATGACATGGCTTGTTAAATTTATTTCCGCCCCTGCGCGTTTCATGAATGCGATGCATTTGAACCGTTAGCTCACCGGTTTTAAGCGGCTGATAAAACCATGAAAAACCCAGAGATTCATTAAGCAATTCGCCCAGTTCGCTATAAGTATCGCCATTAACATCAACAGGCTTTCTCCTTCTTGATGAGCCGAAAATAAATGCGCCTGTATTTCCATCATCATTTACTATTTCCGCCATCGCACCAACATGCATATCGGGCACTCCTAACGTGTAATTCGTCATCAACTTAATCTGCGCCCGGTTCATCATAGGTCTCCGGGTAATTAAATTTACTACACCAGCAACTGCCCCGCCTCCATAGAGAGAAGAGCCGCCTCCCTTAACAATTTCAATTTGACTGATCATTTCCTCCGGGAAATGCTCTAAACCATAAACTCCCGCAAGACTACTGACAACCGGATCGCCATCGACTAATATTTGCGAATATTTACCTTCCATGCCCAGTATTCGCACCTGGCTAAAATTACAGTTACTGCAATTATTTTCGACCCGGACACCGGTCTGAAAAGAAAGAGCATCTGCCAGATTCATTGAATTTTTCTGCTCGATGGCAACCCGCGTAATAACTTCAGTCCTGACCGGCATATCCTCAAAAATATGAGGAGTTCCGGTACCGGTTACTACAACCGAACCCATTTCAAACATCGTCTGTTCGAGCTCGAAGTTTATGATATATTCTTTTTCCTGATTTGCTTCAATTTCTTTATGAACCATTTTATAACCCATCATCGAAGCCACAATGTGAATATTTCCTTTCGGAACGGACCATAATAAATACTCCCCGTTCTGATTGGTTGCGGCTCCAAGCGTCGTGTGTTCGATAAAAACATTGACGCCCAGCAGCGGTTCACCGTCGGAAACATCTGTTATTTGCCCCTTTATCGCTATTTTAGATAAAGGAGATTCTGCCCGCGTAGAATTTAACACCACAAGCAGAATAAACAATAATATCAATATTTTACGCATATTTTGTCTCTCTTTTATTTTTTT
>JADHWC010000001.1 GCA_016783665.1 Fidelibacterota bacterium
ATACGGATTGTTGCTGGAGTGAACAGGCCGGAGTGGAGGTAGATTTTCGCTATAACTTCTGGGGGGAGTCCACAACGGCGGAAATGAATGAAGGGGATAACCCCAAAAATATATCCCTGATCTATGACTGGTGGGATGATAACCAACGATCAGTCATTAATTATGCGGGATGGCTGCAAGCGCCTTACCTTGCTCCACAAATTTCCTATTACCCTGTTGAGTACAACACAATAGTTGTTGAGGGCGACACAACCAGTTTTATCCTCGCTATTAAAAACACAGGTGAAGGCGACTTAACATTTAGCCTATCAGCAGCTTCGGCTAAGTCCACTTCAAATAATAAATTTTGCACAGCTGAAAATTCTGTATATTCTGATAATGTTGATATGCATGGAGAAAAAGATAATGGAAAGATGAAACGGTCTTTGCCTTTTAAGAAAGATTTTTCTTCATCCAGTACAGAATCAATTAATTCATCAATGGTTACAAGCTCAAATTGGATAACTTTCAGCCAGAACACTGGCACGATCATTCCTGGTGACAGTCTGAACATTAGAGTGACTTTGGATGCGGGATCATTAACGGAAGCGGTCTATGCAGCAAATATCAATATAAACAGCAACGATCCTATGAATTCTGATGTATTAATACCTGTATCTTTAGAAGTTATTGCCGAACCTGTATTAATTTCAGTAAGCGCCACCGAATTGAACTTCGGTTATGTTTCGCTAGGATCCAGCGCTGAAGCATCTTTATGGATTAAAAACACGGGCAATATCGAGCTTGTCATTTCAAATATCATTGTCAGCAATAATATGTTTTCTGTTTCGGATACATCTTTTTCAATAGCTACTGGAGATAGCTATTCGGTTTCTATTGCTTTCAATCCAAATGTGGAAGGTGAATTCATTGATTATGCAGATATTTTGGGTGAGTTTAAAGAAAAACTAACCATTTTGAGTAACGCTACTTTTGATCCAGAATTAAATATTGATTTAGCAGGTATTATTACTTTACCTTCTATTGAAGCTCCGGAAATTACATCTATTAAAGATGTTCCGAACGATCAGGGAAGACACGCTATTCTTTCATGGAAAGCTTCAGCGAACGACGGAAATATTTATAATCCTGTTTACTTTTATAGTATCTGGATAAAATTTACCGGTTCAACAAAATCACTTTCGGATGTTGTTAAATTTACTAATGTCAGAGAAATGTATGATTATTACCAAAACCAAAATTCTAACGGTTCGATTGAGGCTGAAAATTTAAAGGTGATATCTAATTCTACTGCGTATCACACTGATAGCTGGATAGGATTAGGTACGATTGGAGCAATACAAGATTCTGTCTATTCCTTCTTATCTTCAACGCTTATTGATTCCAATTATACCGGTATAAATTGGTCATATTTCAAAATATCAGCTCATGGCGCAAATCCGTTTGGTTATGCATTTTCTGATGTAGATAGCGGATATTCGATAGATAATATTGCTCCAGGAATTGTTACAAATTTAACCGCTACAATTATTCCTTCAGAAAGCAGCGAATTTTGCATGGTGCTATTAGAATGGGATGGTGTTAAAGATTCGGACTTGTGGACATATATGGTTTTTCGTGATACTGAATCCGGGTTTGTTCCTGAGAATTTCAATGATACTCTTGCTACTTCAGATTCTACAAATTTTATTGATGAATTTTTAAGTACGGATACTATATTTTACTATAAGGTGACGGCAGTTGATATTAATGGCAATTGGGGCGTCTTTTCTGATGAGATATCCGTAACATATACACAAGTCAGTGAATATCTTAATGTACTACCTGTAGAGTTTGCTCTATCCCGAAATTTTCCTAATCCATTTAATCCAACAACCAAGATCAAATATGCTTTGCCCACAAATTGTAATGTTTCTTTAATTATCTATAATTTACTCGGGAAAGAAGTTCGAACTTTGGTAAATGGAAACAAATCATCTGGCTATTACGATGTTATCTGGGATGGTAGGAATAATGCAGGAATACAGGTAACTAGTGGAATATATATCTATCATCTCATTGCAAAAAATGAGGATTCACAGTTTAGTCAAGTTAAGAAAATGATTTTGACAAAATAATTTTCAGGTAATTGATTAGGTATCCGATGTCACTGTCTTAGTGACATCGGATACTTTTAATTTATATTTCTACTCGCTCATTTCTCGGTGATAGAAAAAGGTGTTGTTCCAGCAAAACAGCTTATTAACACTTTTTCCCCTTATAAAAGAATTGTATAAGTGTATGTAATTTGAATAAGAAAAATATTTATTATTCCCATTTTTTAAGATAATATCAGTTTTTGCTTTACTTTATCATGCAGGTAAATTAATTCCGTCGGAGTTGACTTTAATATGCTTTTTAAGTAAAATCACTCCTGTATTATTGATTACCTGGAGGATTGAAAAACAGTTTGGAACTAATCGAAACCTTAAAATCTATTTTCAGTAAAGCCATTTTCAGAATTTTTCTGGCGCTTATCCTTCTGACGGTGATTGCCGCAGTATCGGTGCTACATTTTGAAGGAATCCGGAATCCCGGCGAATACAGGGGTTTGTGGGATTCGGTCTGGTGGGCGTTAGTTACTGTGTTTACAGTTGGTTATGGAGATATTCGTCCGATAACTCTGGGCGGCAGAATTGTCGGAATATTTGTAATGATTTCGGGCGTTACTCTCGTATCATTAATCACTGCCACAATCTCATCAATTTTTGTGGCTAAAAAAATCAGGGAGGATCAGGGATTGGAATCAATAAAATTTGAAGATCATATTATCATATGTGGTTGGAATAACAGGGCGGAATCAATTATTGAAACATTTTATATATTGGCAAAGCAAAAAGCCCCGAAAATTATACTGGTAAATGAACTGCCTGAAGATGAGATTAACACTGTTCTGGATCGTTTTCGTAAAAACAAAGTTAAATTCATTCGTGGAGATTATACCCGGAATGCGCCATTAGAACGCGCCAATATAAAAGCTGCCAAAACAATCATTCTGTTGCCTAATTTACATCAATTTAATACCCTGGTAGCCGATGAAAAAACCCTTCTGGCAACGCTAAACATCAAATCAACTTATCCAAAGAAAAAGGTCATCGCATTTATAATGACACCGGAAAATGAGATTCACGTTAAGCGGGCGAAAGCCGATGAAGTATTCGTCAGCGATCAGTATGTGGATTTTCTGTTGGCGGGAGATATTATTGAACCGGGATTATCGAATATCGTTTCCAAATTATTCAGCGCTAAAAGCGATCACCGGATTTCGACAGTTACTATTCCTTCACGACTGAAGGGGAAATCGTTTCTGGAATTAACTCAATTCTATAAAAATCAGCATCGAATGGTGGTGTTGGGAGTTGTATCGGAAGTAGAATCCATCGGGGTCTCTGATTTTCTCTCTTCGGACTCCAGTCATCTGGATGCGTTCATTGAGCGCAAAATAAAGGAAGCCGGTAAAACTCTTAGCGAGGAGAATAAAGTCATTGTCAATTTGAATCCCGCTGATGTATATATAATTCAGGAAAATGAAAAAGCCATAGTGTTGTTATGATGAGAAGAAAAAGCACATGTACGTATAACCCGCGAATATTGGAAAATTATGAGATATTTTCCGGGTTGACTGAAGAGCAGATCGAGCAGTTTTGCAAGGTCATCACTCCGATTCATTTTAACAAGGGCGACCCCATCATTCTGGAAGGTGATAAAGGTAACTCAATTCTGATATTACTGGAAGGTGAGGTTGAAATTTCCCAGGCGCTTACACTAAAAACCGATGTTTCCGGTACAGACACACGGGAAAAAAGTTTGATTGCGCTTTCCAGCAGCGTTCGTCCCTTTTTCGGTGAAATGAGTCTGTTCAGCGATGATGATCTGCGCAGCGCAACTGTAAAAGCTGCCATACCCTGCGGAATTGCAAGGGTAAGTAAAGATGATTTTTTTCATATTTGTAATAAATATCCTGAAATAGGTAATAAAGTTATGCAGAACATAGCGCGGGTGCTCAGTCGGCGCTTGAAACAGGCGAATCAAAATGTATTGAAATTGACAACGGCATTCAGTTTAATCATTGAAAGTTGATGAGGAAAATATTGGCAATTCAGTTAGACAAAGTCTATGATCCGCAAAAAGTCGAATCCCGATGGTATGAGTACTGGTTGGAAAAACGATATTTTCATGCGAATAATCAATCCGGGGAAAGAACCTATGTCATTGTAATTCCTCCTCCCAATGTGACCGGCATTCTCACCATGGGTCACGTTCTGAACAATACGCTTCAGGATATCCTGGTACGACATGCCCGGATGAATGGTTATGAAACACTCTGGCTCCCCGGCACCGACCATGCGGGAATTGCCACCCAGAATGTCGTGGAAAAAGAGCTTCACAAAGACGGAAAAACCCGCTATGATTTTGAGCGTGATGACTTTGTGAATATTGTCTGGGATTGGGCTAATAAACATAAATCTATCATTTTAACCCAACTGCAAAAAATTGGTTGTTCCTGTGATTGGGATCGTGAACGATTCACTTTTGATGAAGGCTTGTCCAACGCCGTTCGCCATGTGTTTGTTCATCTCTATAAAAAAGGATTGATTTATCGCGGACGCAGAATTATAAACTGGTGTCCGGCTTCGCGGACAGCTCTGTCTGATGAAGAGGTAATTCACAGGGAAACCAACGGTCATTTGTGGTTTTTTCACTACCCTTTGGAAGAAGGAAAAGGGCATTTAACCGTTGCAACGACCCGACCGGAGACGATGCTGGGTGATACTGCAGTAGCGGTTAATCCTAAAGACAAACGCTTTGCCAAACTTATCGGAAAAAATGTTATTCTCCCGATTATGAACCGCATCATTCCTATTGTCGCCGATGATTTTGTTGATATGAAATTTGGAACCGGAGCTGTGAAAGTGACGCCTGCTCATGATCCGAATGATTTTGAGATTGGCGAGCGACATAAGCTCGAAAAGATAAACGTGATGAATCCGGATGGGACGATGAACGCCGCCGCCGGACCTTTGGCTGAGGGCAAAGATCGTTTTGAAGCCCGGAAGATAGTAGTTGAGGAGATGGAACGTCTTGGTTATCTGGGAAAAATCGAAGATTACACTCATAGCGTTGGCTACAGTGAACGAGCCGGCGTGATGATCGAACCTTATCTGTCCGATCAATGGTTCGTAAAAATGAAACCTCTGGCGGAACCGGCAATCAAGGTTGTTGATGAAGGTAAAATCCGTTTTCATCCCGGACGCTGGGTGAAAACCTATGATCACTGGATGAATAATGTCAGGGATTGGTGTATCTCCCGTCAATTGTGGTGGGGGCATCGTATTCCGGTGTTTTATTGTAATGACTGCGACTGGATGGATGCGCTTATCGAAGATGTCGATACCTGTCCGAAATGTGGCGGCTCTGTACGGCAGGGTACCGACGTGCTGGATACCTGGTTCAGTTCATGGTTATGGCCCTTTTCAACCATGGGCTGGCCTGAAAGAAGCGATGATCTGAAAGCCTTTTTCCCGACTGATACTTTGGTGACAGCGCCGGATATCATCTTTTTCTGGGTTGCCAGAATGATCATGGCGAGTCTGGAATTCATGGATAATATTCCCTTTACCGATGTATACTACACCGGCATTATCCGCGATATAAAAGGGCGGAAGATGAGTAAGTCTCTGGGGAATTCCCCCGATCCGCTGGTTCTTGTTGAGAAATATGGCGCCGATGCATTGCGCTACGGAGTGATGCTGATTGCTCCCCAAGGACAGGATATTCTGTTTTCGGAGGAACGTCTTGAGGTCGGACGTAATTTCATGAATAAAGTCTGGAACGCCTCCCGTTTTATTTTGATGAACATAGATGATGATAATATTCTGGAACAGGATTTTGTTCCAGAGAAAAACTACCTGACTCTCGCCGATGAATGGATATTGATCCGCTTGAAGAAGACAATCGGAAAAGTTGATAAAAGTTTAAAGCGCTTCCGTTTTGATGAAGTAGCCCGGATTATTTATGACTTCGTATGGAGTGATTATTGCGATTGGTATATCGAATTAATTAAAGATCGTCTTTATAAAAAATCCGCTGAAGAAAAACAGACTGCTCTGTCAGTGGCAATATATGTTCTGAAAAATATTCTGAAAATCCTGCACCCCTATGCGCCTTTTATTACGGAAGAAATATATCAGCATCTTAAATCAGCTTCCGAACCGGATATCATTGTTTCTGATTGGCCCAAAATTAAATATCGAAGTAGTAATCCTCGCGCGGAAGAAACATTTGAAATAGTTCAGAAAGTGATCACAGCCTTAAGAACTGCTCGCAGTGAAATGAATATTCCGCCATCGGCTCAGCTGAATCTCGTTGTTCGGGGAAATGACGATCAATTGCCTCTGAAATTGATTCAAAATGAATCTCTTGAAGAGTATGTTAAAAATCTTGTAAAAGTTGCAGATATTCGCATCGCCCAGGATGGGGATAGACCCCATCCGGCGTCAACAATTATTGTTCACGGCACCGAATTTTTTATTCCGCTGGAAGGATTGATCGATGTTGACGCTGAGAAACAGCGACTCGAAAAGGAAATCAATCGCTTAAAAGGACTTCTGAAATCAATTTCCGCCAAACTGACGAATCAGAACTTCTTGGAAAGAGCGCCCCGGAATGTCGTCGCAAAGGAGAAAGAAAAAGAAGAGTTCATCGTGGAGCAATTGATCAAACTGGAAACAAATCTGCTAGCATTGGAATAACATACAGTTCCACCATTACAGATAGAAGAATATCGAGGTGAAAATGAAGAAATATACTTATGTGCCGATCATGGCGATAATTATCATGATGTCCTTTGTCTGTCTTGCCGATGAGGGATTTAGCGATACCCAGGTAACAATTTATAATAATAACCTGGGACTAATCAGACAGAATTGTGATGTTTCATTGATTAAGGGTATTTCAGAATTTCAAATAGAAGGTGTATCGTCGAAGATTCTTACAACGTCGGTAAAAATCAGTTTTCCGAAGTTAAAAAACAAAGTGGAAGTGCTGGAACAAAATTATCTTTATGATCTGCTTAGTTCGGAAAAATTATTTAATAAATATGTGGGAGAATCTATCACTTACCGGATGGAAAATGGCGATAAAATAAAGGGAATTCTGCTCAGCTATGCGCACGATAAAATTATTATTCAACTTGAAAACAGCGAAATAAAAATTTCAAGCGTTGATAAAATCCTGGAATACGATTTTCCTGCATTGCCGGAAGGGTTGATCCTGAAACCAACGCTCCAATGGCTTATCAATTCAAAGTACAAAGGCAATACGAAAGCCGATCTGTCCTATTTAACTAATGGAATTAAATGGAATGCCGAATATGTTCTTGTTTTGAAAGAAAATGATTCCGATTTCTCGCTTTCCTCGTGGATTTCATTAGATAATTCATCGGGCGCCAGTTATGAAAACGCCAGGCTGAAATTAATCGCCGGCGACATCCATAGGGCTCGTCCTCAAAGATTTATGGCATACGATGAACCAAAACTCCCGTTAGAAATGGCAACACAAAAATCAGGTGTTGAAGAACGGGCGTTTTTCGATTACTATTTGTATGAATTACAGCGACCGGTGACCATTAAGAATAACGAAATTAAACAGGTGACACTCTTCGATGAAATAGATGCAAAGGGTAAAAAGATTTATACATTTAATAGTCGTTCGACCAGCGATCTGGAAAAACAGCTGGACATTTTTTTTAAGATTGAAAACACCAAAGCGAACAATATGGGTATTGCAATGCCCAAAGGGAAAATGCGGGTGTTTAAAGAAGATATTGACGGTTCTTTACAATTAGTTGGTGAAGATTGGGTGAATCATACCAGTAAAAACGATACGCTCGACATCAAAATCGGACAGGCATTTGATATTAAAGGTAAACATATAGTTGTTAACCGTGAAAAAACTTCCAAACGTTCAGAAACTTTAACTGTTCGTATTACTGTTTATAACAGGAAAGACAGCGATATTAATGCTGAAATTAACGAACATTTATCTGGAATATGGGTAGTGAAAAAATCCAGTCATACTTATCAAAAGAAAAGTCAGTCGCTGCTTATGTTTCCTTTGGATGTCAAAGCGAATAGCCAGAGTACGATAGAATATACTTATTTACATAAATGGTAAAAGTCCCTGTTGCCGGTAAGTCAAACGAAAAATATCGATCCTATAACTCCCGTAACTTACGTTAAAGGCGTTGGACCGAAACGAGGCGCCGCTCTCGAAATGAGTGGTGTAAAAACCTTTATCGATTTACTATATCATTTTCCGCGACGCTACCTGGATCGCAGTACAATTACTCCAATCGTAACATTAAGAGTGGGCATGGATGCCACGATTGTCGGGAAAATATTGTCGATGAGCAGTGTCCGGACACGCAAACGCCCCTACTTTCAAGTTCTGGTTGGTGACGATAGCGGTCAGTTGCGCTGTGTCTGGTTTAACGGTGCGAAATATATCCAGCGCGTTTTTAAAACCGGTGATCTGGTTGCCATGAGTGGTAAAGTAGAATATTTTGGCGGGATACAGTTCGTCCATCCCGATTATGATATTCTGGAAAGCGCTGAATGGGCAACCTTGAATACAGCCCGGATTATTCCCCTGTATCCATCTACTGCTGAATTGAAAAAGGTTGGATTGGATAGCCGCGGTTTCCGGCGCTTGTTTCATAAGGTGATTGAAATAATACCGTGGCATGTGGAAGAAATTCTGCCGGAATCATTGCTAGAATCCCTGAAATTAACCGGAATTAACGAGGCATTCAGCCAGATCCACTTTCCGGATTCTGCCGCTGCACTCGAAAACGCACAACTCCGTTTCAAATTTGAAGAACTGTTCTATCTGCAATTATTACTGGCAGTGAAACGTCAGGGCATAAAGGCGCTTAAAAAATCCTATCATTATAGCGGCACGGGATCACTATTAAAACAGATATATGAAAAATTACCCTTTCAGCTTACATCCGCCCAGAAAAAAGTCATCCATGAGATTTGGGAAGATATGAAATCCGAAACCGTGATGAACCGCTTGCTTCAGGGTGATGTAGGGTCCGGGAAAACAGTGGTTGCGCTGTTATGCGCCAGTATTGCTATCGGCAACGGATTCCAGGCTGCCGTCATGGCTCCCACCGAGATTCTTGCGGAACAGCATCACCGAAATTTACAGAAATTGGGTAATGTTGCCGGGATCAAAGTACGACTGTTAATCGGCGGTCAACGGAGATCAGAGCGGGAAGAGATTCTGGAAGAGATCAGAAGCGGAACGGCGGAACTGGTCGTTGGGACGCACGCTCTGATCCAGGAAGGAGTTGAATTTCGAAACCTGGCATTAGTGATTATCGATGAGCAGCATCGATTTGGGGTTGTGCAGCGGAGTCAACTGATTGCCAAAGGCTTCAATCCCGATGTGTTGGTAATGACTGCCACACCGATTCCCCGGACGATGAGTATGACTCTTTATGGTGATATGGATGTGTCTGTTATAGATGAACTCCCGGCTCGAAAAGGGACGATCATTACTCGTACGGTTAATGTGGATCAATTGGATAAAGTTTATGAATATATTCGCAAACAGGTTCGGAAAGGAAATCAGGCGTATATTGTTTACCCCTTAATTGAAGAATCTGCAAAAATGGATTTGCAGGCAGCTATTCAGGGGTATGATTATCTGCGGAAAAAGGTATTTCCGGAATTGCGTCTTGCGTTGCTGCACGGTAGCATGAAGACTATCGAAAAAGATCAGGTTATGCGGGACTTTTCCGCAGGAACCGTTGACATTCTTGTGAGTACAACGGTTATTGAAGTTGGCGTCGATAATCCGAATGTGACCGTTATGGTTATTGAAAATGCCGAGCGCTTTGGCTTGACCCAGATACATCAATTGAGAGGACGCATCGGAAGGGGAAGTAAAAACGGTGTCTGTGCAATGGTAGAACGAAAACGGACGGAAACTTCTCATAAGCGCTTGAAGATTATTAACGGGACTACGGATGGTTTTGAAATATCAGAGCAAGACCTTAAATTACGCGGGCCTGGCGAGTTTTACGGAACTCGCCAGCATGGTTTTCCGAAGATGAAGATAGCTGATTTACTGGTTGATAGAGAACTGTTGAAAATTGCGCGTAGTGAAGCATTTATGCTAATAAAAAGTGACCCGCAGCTCCGCAAATCTGAATATCATGCGGTGCGGGAACACCTTATTGCAAATTATTCCGAATATATGAATTTCATCGATATTCTGTAGGAGATAATATGACCGATAATAATATTGATCAGAAACAGGTACTTTTTCTTGGATTGATTCAGTCTTTTGTTACAAGCGCCTGGATCCAATTAGGCAAACAGAAAAATCCTATTACGGATAAGACCGAAGTAAATCTCGATGAAGCCCAGTTTACTATCGATATGCTGGAGATGATTAAGGAAAAAACCGAAGGCAACCTTAATGAAAAAGAAGCACAGATTCTTTCCAATTCTCTTTCGGAATTAAAAATGAATTTCATCGACCTTAAAATGAAACAGGATAGTCATCCGGAACAGCAAGAAGAACCGAAACCGGAGAATAATTAATTATCAATAAGGACCGTTATGGAGATTTTGAAAAATAACAAAGAAAAAGTTATTCTGGCGTTACTAACATTTTTCCTCAGCTGGATTGTATATATGGATACTTTGGCGCCGACCGTTTCTTTCTGGGACTGCGGTGAATTCATTGCCACATCATACACCCTTGGTGTGCCGCACCCCCCGGGAAGTCCGCTGTACCTGTTAATCGGTCGTTTCTTTTCGATGCTTCCGATTGGAAATGATATTGCCTACCGTGTAAACCTGATGTCACCGATTGTCAGTTCTTTTGCCGTAATGTTTCTGTTTTTAATCATTGTACAATTGCTGAAGAGCTGGGGGCAACCGGTGAAACCCCTTCAAAAAATTGCGGTCTATGGCGGCGCGTTTATTGGCGCTATGACCTTTGCGTTTACCGACAGCCACTGGTTCAATGCGGTAGAGGCGGAAGTGTATTCTTATTCTACATTTCTGACGGCAATTGTTGTCTGGCTGATCCTGTTTTGGGAACAGCGCTCCGATAAACCCGGGCACGAAAGATATCTGTTGTTAATCGCCTATATCATGGGTCTGGCAATGGGTATTCACTTATTAAATCTGCTGGCAATCTTTTTCATTGCTTTGATCATTTATTTCAAACGCACGAAAATCTCCAATATCGTCTGGCTGGTCGCTGATGTCATTATCGGAGTGGCTGTTGTTTCAATTCTGTTCCTGTTTTGGCGTACGGTTATTACTGATTCATTTTCTGCACAGGCTGTTTTGACTATTGGCTCCTTTTTAGGTATCTATATTCCGCTATTTCTCAGAACAAAAAGCGAACGGTTTAAGGAACATAGCAGAACTGTATTGATGGCAGTTACTGCTTCCGGTGTGTTTCTTTTGATTAATAGCGGCGTCATTCGTGGACTACCTAAAATTGCCGATAGCTTTGGTACCGGTAGTACGGGTATATTTGCTGTGGGTGTTACGATTTTATTGGTTTTTGCGGCGACAGCCTGGGCAATCCGCAAGAAACATCATATAGCGTCGCTGGCATTAATGTCACTGGTGTTGATAATTGTAGGATATTCTTCCTATGCAACAATTTTTATTCGCAGCAATCAGAATCCGGCTATTGATGAAAACGATCCTGAAACGACGCAGCAAGCGGTTGCCTATCTGGAACGCGAGCAATATGGCAGACGCGATTTTACGGATATCTTTGATAGGGCGAAATGGAAACCAGAAAAAAAACACCTCTATAAAAATTCCATGGACTTTTTCTGGAATTATCAGATAAAAAAAATGTATATCCGTTATTTTAACTGGCAGTTTGTCGGAAGAAAAGACGTGAATGTCGATCCCTTCCAGTTCTTTCTGCCATTTCCGTTCCTGATCGGATTGTATGGGTTGCTGGTTCATTTTAATAAAGATAAAAACAAGGCGCTCTCGATACTGACGTTGTTCTTGTTTACAGGTTTAATGATTGTGTTGTACCTGAACCAGGATGATCCACAACCCCGTGAAAGGGATTATTCCTATGTCGGATCCTTTTTTGCATTTGCCATCTGGATTGGTATTGGCACCACCGCCCTGATCAGTCATATTACCGAGTTAAAAAACACGAAATTGCGAAAGCCGCTAAGCTATATTGTTACGGCCGTTCTATTGATTGTATTGCCGATTAATGTCTTGAGGGCAAATTACCACGAGCACAGCCGCAAGGGAAATTTTGTCGCCTGGGACTATTCCTTTAACCTTTTACAGAGTTGTGAGCCCGACGGGATCATCTTTACCAATGGCGATAATGATACATTCCCGCTGTGGTACATGCAGGAAGCGGAAGGCGTCCGCAAAGATGTGCGAGTCGTCAACCTGAGCCTCCTGAATACGCCCTGGTATATCAAACAGTTACGAAATAACGAGCCAAAAATCCCGATTGGTCGTTTGAGCGATTCGGACATTGAGAGACTGACGGTTATTCCATGGAAAAAATCCAAAGTAAAGATATCGCCGCCACCCGGAAGTGATCTTCCACAAATTGAGTGGGAATTAAAACCCACTATCATGGGGCAGGGCTTACGGGTGCAGGATATTATGATATTGCAGATTCTTGAAGCATCAAAATGGAAACGTACGATCTACTTTGCCACAACCGTATCACCCAGCAACCGTCTCGGAATGGATGATTTTCTCCAGATGGAGGGCTTGACATTTCGTATTCATCCGCAAAAAGTGAAGCGCACCGATATCGACCGGATTGAAAATAATCTTTTAAATGTCTATAGATACCGGAATCTGAACAATCCGAAAGTCTATTTTAATGATACTATCACAAAACTCGTTGGCAACTACCGGGCGGCATTTTTCCAGGTTGCTGTCAACAGGTTTTATTCCGGCGACAAAGATAAGATGCTCGCAGTATTGGACTCTATGGAAGTGCGTCTGCCTGAATCCTGTTTGCCGATCAGGAACGAAGATACTTATCTGCAATTAGGTATGTTGTATCATGAGGCGGGCAGGTCTGAAGATCTGCGAAAACGTCTGGATAAATTAATGAGCGGTCGGCGGTTAAGCGCCAAAAAGAAAACAAAATACGCCAGTATTTATTACCAATACCTCAAAGATATCGAAACCTCCCGATCAATTCTTGAACCTGTTTATGAAGAAAACCCGAATGATGTTGAGCTAATCAGTTTATTGATCAAGCTTTATGAGGAATCTCAGGATTATAGTAGCGCAACCCGCGTTTTAGATAATTGGCTCACCGCTCATCCGAATGATAAAGGCGCCGAATCGATGCGGGACCAGTATCGGTTGAAAATACCGAAAATATCGGCGGATTCCCTCGTTGTTCCTCAAAAGATTGATTAAGACTGCGGGGCTGTTTGAATCACGCTGACACTGAAATAACAGTCGTCATTCCCCACTATAACGGTGAAGATCTTCTTCGGGACTGCTTTGCCTCATTATTTCGATCAACGGAACTTCCGATACGGGTAATATTGATCGATAATGCCTCCACTGATGGCAGTGTTGCTATAGTGGAGAAAGAATTTCCGTCAGTACGGATCATCAAACTGGATCGAAACCGGGGTTTTGCCGGTGGATGCAACGCCGGT
Source organism: Fidelibacterota bacterium (assembly GCA_016783665.1). Classification (GTDB taxonomy): domain Bacteria; phylum Fidelibacterota; class UBA2242; order UBA2242; family UBA2242; genus UBA9312. The sequence continues at coordinate 13,754 of JADHWC010000001.1, forward strand.
ATTCAGGCGGTAACGACTCCTTTCGTACTTATTTTAAATAACGATACTATTCATGAATTCGGCTGGATTGAACGATTATTAGTGAAATTGCAATCCGATAAATCTCTGGCGGTCGTTCAGCCCAAGCTTTTATCCTACCAGGACAGAGAATATTTTGATTATTCCGGAGCCTGTGGCGGCGAGATGGATATATTCGGTTTTCCCTTTGCCCGGGGACGGATCGTGGAGCTGGTGGAAAAAGATGAAGGACAGTATGATCATCTTTCCGACCGCATCTTCTGGGCATCGGGAACTGCCTTTTTAGCCCGGACTGATGTAGTTAAAAAAGCGGGTTTGTTTGATGAATCCTTTTTTGCTCATATGGAAGAACTCGATCTTCAGTGGCGGATCCAGCTGATGGGACATTCTATTGCAATTGAGCCGAACGCTGTGATCTGGCACCGTTCAGGCTTTACTCTCGGCGCTGAATCGCCTTTTAAAAAATACCTAAATCACCGCAACAGCCTGTTAATGCTTTCATCCAATTACCGTTTTTTATTGACACTCTATATTTTTCCCATACGGTTGTTGCTGGATTATCTGGCGCTGATGTATTCAATTATTAAATGGGACAGCGGCAGGGTCACTGCAATTATCAAAGCCCATATATGGATACTGACACATCCGGGTAAAATTTATCGGAAACGCAAACTGGCTAATTCCATTCGATCTGTTTGCGATAAAAAGATCATAGATCGTCTGTACCACGGTTCTATTGCACTTGGGTTTTATCTGTTCGGGAAACGCCGGTTTATGGATATTTTAAAATGATATCCTGCTGCTTACGGTTTGACAATTCTTTTGTAAATCTCTTCATTATCGGGATTTAGAGCGATAATTTTATCAAATTGTTTTGGTGTTCCGAAATCCCGGATAAACTTGGCAATATCACGAGCATGAATATCCAGAAATACATGGGTGTACCGTTCCCGGGCATTCTGTTCAAACATTTTGTCAATATGGTCAAGCATTTTTGTAATAGATTTAGGGACCTCCGTGGTCTTTTCCTGATCGATCAGATCGATGGCATGCCAGTAATAATATTTTGCGAGACGGTAATCCCGCAGACGCAGAATTTCATCCAACTCCTGAATCCGTTGTTTCCAGCCGTGAGGACGTTCGGAGATCTGTCCGCGGGTGGCAATATCCCGGGCTCTTTCATAAATACTATTTCCGCCCAATGGGTCATAGGTGTCGAGTTCTCCGGCAATTAACATGAATGCAAAAAAATCGAATGTGCCAGTGAGTGAATGAATCATATCGGAATGCATCAATGGATCATTGGTATTGTAAACAAATTTGAAATTTTTTTCGAAAAAACGCTGGTCCCCGGTTTCATTGGAAATAAACATCTGTGCCGTGAAAACTTTTTCGAACCCGCTGCTGTTTGCGCTCTGGGGAAACATGCTGATCTTCATGGGTATCTCAATTCCATAAGTATTTTCAATCCAGTCATAATTCTCAAAGTAAGGCGGTATCAATTGCTTCAGTATTCTAAGATCATTTCGTTCTGTTTCGGGCATGCGGTCGATGGAAATTTCAACAAACACGTCGATAAACTGCGCCTGGATTGTGGATAACATGAAAATAATAAAGATTGCTGAAAGAATTTTGAAAGATTTCATCACTTGATTTCCCTCACTTTCAGGTATTAAAATGTTTCGTAAAATCAGGATGTTTATAGATATGGTAATTCAACATGGTCTATTTTAAATATACAAAATTCCTGAGACAGTTGAAAATAACATTCCGAACTAATTATCTATCTTTTAATTGAATTTTACGGATTTTCTGTTTATTCTTACTTATGAGCAAAATGTTTAACCGGAGTAGCAATGAAAAATGAACAAAACACATACCAGCCTTCCGTTAGAATGCTGAAAATTGTTGTAAGCATTCTGGCGCTCTACCTTATGACTGGAAATTTATTATACGCACAGAAGCGTATTACCAGGGAAGATCGACCAAAATGGGTTGATAAAGTAAACCCTGGTGTTTACGTTGGAATATCTCATCGTTTTCCCGATGAAACCGATGCCCGCGCCGATGCCCTTGCCGATGCCAGACGACAGATCATCGAGACATTAGGAGGCATCATTGAAAGCGAATTCGTGGATGAGATTGTGGAATCCAGTGGCGAGATCACGACGGATAATGCCTTTACCAGTTCCCGAATCAAGGTGGTTTCCCGCAATATTATTTCGGTAAAACCCGATGAAGTTTTTGTGGAAAAATGGAAAATCCGAGAGGGGTTCAAATCGAGAATCGAATACCAGGTCTTTGTCGCTGTTCCCTTTTCCGAAGAAAAACACCACAGGTTCATGAAAGAACTTGTAGATGAAACTGTCAATCTGGGTGAAAAACGCTTCAAAGAATCACTCGAACTGGCTCAACGTGGACAAATACTGTTGGCCCTGGACCAGATGCAAACCGTCCGGTCGAATGTTCTGCCGATGACGAAAATAACCGGCTTATCGCCGAAAGACCTCAGCTTGCTGAATAGTTTTAAAGAAAAAGTACAGGCAATGATGGAACAGATTCCCGGTAGTGTCCGAATCGAAGGAATGGGCGGAAACCAATCGGCGAAGATGGGTCTGCCGGTGGCGGAGCCGTTGGATATATCCGTGTTCTGGCTGGATGGAGTTCAAAAATATCCATTGCCTGATTTGAGTGTGAGTTTCAGCGTGATAAACGGCAAAGCGACTCTGGAGCCCCGGGATAAAACCGATAAGCACGGTAAAGCATCCTGTACTGTAAAAAACATCGCATCCGCCGGAAGGATAGAAGTTCAGGCAAACATACATTTCCCTGAGGGGCTGGGAATTGCCAATAACCAATTTACATTTACGCTGCTTCCTGATAATAAAATCATGGTCAAAATCCTGGAAACAAATCTTGATAAACCGGCTGACATTTCCTATCTGGAAAACGCGCTGCTCGAACAATTGACAACTGCCGGTTTTCAGGTCATAGAGAATAATCCGTTTAATCAATTGACAGAAACTGAAATAAACGCCGAAGCTCCCGAAAAGATTGCCGAGTTAGTCATCAATTCCGGTGTTGATCTGGTGATTTTGGGCAGTATTGCATCAGATCAGACAAACAAGATCCAGGACGGATTCTTTTTCGCACGAGCCAGAGGCACGCTCAAAGTTTATAATATTCAACGCAAATCGGTCGTTGGCAATTATATGATCGAGGATAAAAATGCCGGAAATTCCGAAGAAAACGCCGGTTCCAAGGCGATTAAAAAAGTCAGCGATCAGCTGATTGAACAGATGCTGACCGAAATAGGGCTGAAGTAAACGGTTTTTCGTATCGACAGTTGGTATAAATGAAAAGATAATCCGGCGTTATGTTGAAATGCCGGGAAAGAAAGACACAGTAAAAGCGGATCTTTGATTGTGAGAGGAGCTACATCTGTAAAGGCGTGGGTATCTATTACCATAAAAACAAGACCCTGAAAGCGATTATCCGTGGAAACTAATTGAAATGTGACTGGTTGGCATACTTTAAAACACAAAATCTCACCCTCTTTTAACAGGCTTCTCCGGCTCTTGTGGAAATGCTTTTAATTACCGAAAAAGACTTAAATACTCATCAAAGGTATAGATACGGTTGCGTTTACCACCAGTAACTTCACGCAAAATCCCCAGGTTGATAAAATCATCAATCAACCCATTTGCAGTTATTGGCGTCACTCCCAACACTTCAGCAACTTCAGAACCTGTTACTGAAGGCTTGGTATATAAATAACTCAGTAACTGTTTTGCCCTGGGAACTTTCCTCTCCAGCCGAAGAATTGTCTGTCCCTCAAGCCTCTCTTTAAGTGCGAGGACACTCTGCAGGGTCTGAATTCCTGTCTTGGCAGTTTCGGTAACTGCAGCCAGGAAGAATTTAATCCAATGAATCATTCGATTGGATTCTGTCACAAATCGCAGATTATCATAATACAGACTCCGATGTTTCTCAAAATAGGATGATAAGTAAAGAACCGGTTTAGCCAGGATTCCCTCGCCGATCAGATAAAGTGGAATTAACAGGCGCCCAATCCTGCCATTTCCATCTAAAAACGGATGGATCGTTTCAAATTGGTAATGAGCAATAGCGATTCGGATCATATTTGGGACCGCGATATTGTCATTATGTAAAAAGTATTCCAGATCTGTGATTAAATCCGGAACAGATGTATGAACCGGTGGAACAAATATAGCATCCGTTGGCGTAGCGCCACCAATCCAGTTCTGGCTTTTACGAAATTCACCCGGATGTTTGTTTTTACCACGAACACCAGACATTAGCACTCGGTGAGTATCCCGAATCAATCTGGACGATAACGGCAGTTTCGCCAACCTATCTACAGCATAATTCAGCGCATTGATGTAATTATTAACCTCCTGCCAATCATCCCGCTTTGCCGGTTGGATGTCTTTCTCATCCATGATAGCTTCATCTATATCGGTTCGTGTGCCTTCAATACGGCTGGAGCTGGTCGCTTCTTTGACCACGTGCATCCGGATAAAGATATTGACATCCGGTACATAGAGCGAAAATGCATTCAATTCCCCTAATTTGAATACCGCCTGCTCCAACAGAGTATCAATAGTAGGTTCAGACCATGACCATTCATGGTTTATCCCGGCTGGCTGAAAACTCCGATAGCCAGTCTGCTGCTGGTAAGTTCCTGCATTGAAATCTTTAATGTTCATTGTCACCTCAGACTATAATGAGATCTATCGCTATTATAGTATAGCGACAAATACTATAATAAGCAATGTGTATTTATAGTATGCGTGGCAATATTATAGCAGGGTGAATTATTATAGCCCGTTGCTAAAACAAGTTTATCGACGGAAGAAATTCAGAGATGGGTGACACCTGTGAAAAATAGCGGGTTGGCAGAGAAATTACTTAGTTTACAGTTCCTCCACAATCCCCCGAAACTGCTCTAACGCCGCTTCGAGGTTATCCGCTATCTCAGCCGCCAGAATATCTGGATCGGGCAGGTTTTCCATATCTTCCAGACTTTCATCTTTCAGCCAGAAGATATCCAGACTGACTTTATCTCGCTGAATCAGTCCTTCATAGGTGAAAGATTTGAATCTCTCGGTTTCGGTACGGGCATGACGGTTTTTGGGGTTGTAGCATTTAACGAAGTCATCCAGATCGGATTTGGTCAGTGGATTTGTCTTCAGTGTGAAGTGTTTATTCGTTCGTAAATCGTAAATCCACAGCTTCTCGGTCCATGCTTTTTCACTGGCGGGTCTACGGTCGAAGAAGATCACATTCGCCTTGACGCCCTGGGCATAGAAAACACCTGTTGGCAGCCGAAGTAGTGTATGAATATCGTAATCGCTGAGCAGTTTGCGGCGAACCGTTTCACCGGCGCCACCTTCGAATAACACATTATCCGGTACCACAACAGCGGCACGACCATTGATCTTCAGTAATGATTTAATATGCTGGACAAAGTTCAGCTGCTTATTGGATGTAGTAGCCCAGAAGTCCTGGCGTTCGTAGGTAATTGATTCCCGTATCGCTTTGCCGTCGCCATTCACAATAGTAATACTGCTTTTCTTGCCGAATGGTGGATTGGTAAGGACCATATCGTAACGTTCAGTACCGACCGATTCCAATGAATCCTTAACAGCAATAGGGCTTTCATCACCACCGATCCCGTGCAAATACAGATTCATGACACAAAGACGAGCGACCGAATCGGCAATTTCGATACCATAGAGCGCTTCATGACGTAGGTGTCGTTTCTGGTCTTTATCCAGTTTGTGATGATGAGAAATATAGTCATGGGCGGAAATTAAAAAGCCACCGGTACCACAAGCCGGGTCCATAATCGTTATTCCCGGCTCAGGATGCATAACCTTAACAATTGCATTGATCAATGAACGTGGGGTAAAGTACTGACCGGCGCCACTCTTAACATCCTCAGCGTTTTTCTGTAATAATCCTTCGTAGGTTTCGCTTTTTACATCAACATCTAATCCAAGCCAGGTTTCCTCATCAATTAACCTGATTAATCGTCTTAGTTTTGCAGGATCTTGTATTTTATTTTGTGATTTGCGGAAGATAACACCGATAATACTTGGTTCCTTCCCTAGTTTTTCTAATAGGTGTCGGTAGTGGATTTCCAGTTCATCGCCGTCTTTATTCCGCAGGCTTTCCCAGTTGCATTCCGAGGGTACCCTGGATTTACGATTAAAGGGTGGCTTCGTCTGTTCGTCATCCATTTTCAGGAACATGAGATAAGTTAGTTGCTCGACATAATCACCATAACTGACACCATCATCACGGAGCACATTGCAATAATTCCAGAGTTTTGATACTAAGGCTGCTGCATCGGTCATATTTAATGTATTCCTATTTTGGAATTCATCACTGAAAAGAGATTCTTATTCAGATAATCAAAGGTCTGTTTTATATCATAATCAATACCCTGACGTATCAAACCAGCAGTATCACTCCGGAAATCCGGATCTGAAATCTTATCATGAACATTGTCAATATATTCTTCTTTTTGGATTGTTAATTCATTATGGCTAATAAATGCATCGAAAGCGTGTAATATGTTTTTCACATTGATGCTCTGATAATTCAGGCTATACCAGAGATCAAAAAGATCACGTCCCTTTTTTCGCTGAAATAATGCCCTCATTTTCGAGCCCAGTAGTTCTTCAATCGAATATGTAACCAGATTTCCCTGCCCGGTAAACCAGCGGGATTCAACTTTATAAGGCAGTGACTGGTAGCCAAATACTGTAAAATGCTCACGGCAATTGATTTCGATTTTTAAACGTAGTTGTTCTGTTGGAGGCGTTTCCGATTCAAAGCGATAGATCAGAGTAGTATTCCGCTTTTTTCGCTTACGAATCGGTTCACCGAGGTAATGGAGCACTTCCCGAAACCGATCGATGGTCTCACCCACCGGTTCGGCGTTCATCTGAACCAGGTCAATATCTTCAGAATAGCGGGCTGCCGGTGGTAGAAAAAGCTTGTGTAAAGCAGTGCCGCCGCGAAAAGCTACTTTCTGACAGAGAATAGGGTCATTAAAAATATCAATTACCGCTCGGCTTATGATCAGGTCCTGCTCGATCATCTCTGGAGATCGCCACGGTGCGATACTGCGCCATGCATCTATAAAAGGCCGGGGAATCATAAATCCGTCTCAATTTGAGTATTCACGTTGATCTTCCATCGGTTTCTGGATTTGCTGGAAGTTCCTTTCTTAGCGGTATGTAATAGATTATGACGTTTGATTTTGCTTTTTACAACTTCATACAATCTGTCTGCCAAAGACTGAAATTCCAATTCATATTCCATAAGATAACCGAGTCTTTGTATTACGGCAATCGGAATACTGTCGTCAATTACTTCATGGAACTTTGCCGGGTCTAAGACTTCACACAGTTCCTGGAGCATAGTTGCCACCCGGTTCATTCCACCAATGCGATTGACATAAAGTAACAGATCAATGGCAGTTAATTCCGGTGACGAGACATTGACATAACCGGTGAGGGTCTTTTTCTGGGCCAGACCAGCCGCAGGTATTTTCGATTTCACCATAAAGTTGATCTTGACTCCAGCTGCAAGTAATGGGCGCTGAACCGGTCTGACGGTAATTACATAGGATTCCTGGGGCCGCTGATGAGCTGCGCCATGCATTGCCGCCGCGCTTAAAAGCCCGACATAATAGGGTTTCTCCAAATGATGCATTAAATCATCAATAAACTGGATGGCTGGAAGCACACCATGAGCGGAATATTCCGGCGGGATTATGATATAAAACCCTTTGTAAACCGAACGGGTGCGCCCCTTTTTCCGGAGTCGTTGCAATCCAATCTTAATGGCATTCTCTGACACCTTAAAATACGATTTCACCTCTGCTAATGTAAAGGTATATCGTCCCTTAGACCGCAATTGGTCTATATATTTATCCAGATAATTATAACTTAAGTGTTCCATTTATCACCATATAACGTTTCGTTTGCGTAAAGTATCACTTTGTGACTATTATTGCAAATGAAATGTCATGTATCACAGAGAATAACAATTAAATTCACGATAACATACTCCATGTTAACGTGCGTTACAAGTGTTAATATAAAGTGTTTTTATGCAATAGTTATCACGGAACGATAATTCCTGCAATAAATTACTCACGGAATCCATAGCCATTTATAACGCCTCGTTTGCAATACCTATAACATTGTGACCATTAACGCAAACTGGACGGGACGGTTGCTTTAATGTTATATCTCTCGTCACGGAGCACGTTGCAATAGTTCCAGAGTTTCGATACTAATGTTGCTGCGTCGGTCATTTAACATTTTCCTTGTTATTTTTATTTTCATCAGGATTAGTTATAGATTCTTTCTCTTTCAACATTGCTTTATAAAATGCCGCAAACTGAAAGGCGACTTTTTTATTATCATCAATATCTTGTGCTCCATAAAGCCAAGCCTTTTCAGCCTTGTCGAGTTTGTCTCCATATATGGATTTCAGCTGTGTAAATAAAACTTGTGGATCGATTAATTTAATTATTTTATCGAATGTCTCTCTTCGAAAACTTACCTTGCCAGTCGTTCTATTATTTAAATCATCAATAGTCGTAAGAAAAATCGATAAAAATATGACTACATTGTAATGATCCTTACTAAACGTTGAATGTAAATAGCGGGTAAGTTCTTCTTTGTCGCCCCAATTGTACCAGTACCAAATTAGTTCTTCTGCTTCTTTTCCATATTCAATATAAAATATTTTCGAACCAGAGATAGTTATTATTCTTGATAACAATAGTGCATTTAACTCTTTTATCTGCTTATCTGACAACAAGGATTTATCCGGTTTACTTTTATCATCATTCGTGAGCTCATAAAAGCACTTAAGAGAATATGTTACAGGTTCACTTTTTTCTATAATATCTATAATGGTCGAATAAAATGCATCTTCGGTTTTAGCATTTAATAATAAATCGTGAATTAATGATGATGCTAAATATTGTGGTGAGCGTAAAAAAGCAGATTCGCTTGAAGTTGGTAAAAGATCACCAATCTCTGACAGTGCTTTTGATAATTTCAATGAATTGTTGTTTTGCACCTTATCTTTATACGGCATGAGTTTAAAAAGTACTTTATTAACATTCTTTTTATCTACTATGAAACGTAGTTCTTTGACAATATCTTCTACTTCTAATTTAGGAATACTTGTTATAAAATTCTCTATAGTAGTATCTGATACATCATCTTTAGGAACAGAGTAACTAAAGTATCTCTGAAAATAATCTTTGGATGCGATCCGTTTTTCCTTATACCATTCTTCACTCGCTGGATTTGAAATATCCATCTCTGAAAGAATGCTAGGTATTTGCGGAAATAGAAATGTGATTAATGATTTGGCAGATGCATTTTCAATCTCATTGTATGATATTAATGCTTCATCAATTGTATTTTGAGCATTCTTCCTTAATTCTTGTGTTGATTCTAAAAATCCTCGCGTTCCAAGAAATAAGTTCGAATTATTCCTAATAGAATCATATAATTGAGGATAGAATACACGAATTGCTTCAATTAACAATAAATCTACAAGGTTCACTTCCCCCTTTAACACAGTAGCAGCAAAACGAATCACGTTTGCATATCTTTTACATAAACGGGGGGTAGTAATTCTCACAGAAAGATCATTTATAACAATCTGCCAATAGGGCTGTAACATTTGTCGATTAAATGTAACATTTGAATCATATAAAGCATTATTCACTTCTAATTCAAAGAATTCTAATAGAGTAAACCTTGGAATTTGAGGCGCTTTAATAGGTATTTGTACAATCTTTTCTAAAAAACTATAACCAGCTTTTATATCGTCCTTATTATTACCGTATTTCTCTGTTAGTGCTGAAGCGACCATTCTATCATCAAATGCAAGAATATATATTAAATTATCGAATCCTGCTGTTAATTTAACTAACTTAAAAACTGCATGTATCTCATCCTTGTCGAGCCTGTCAATGTCATCCATAAAAATTACTACGCACTTCTTATTATCTCTAAGGATCCCTTCAAACTTCGTCTTTAAAGTGTCTGGATTATTGCCAGACATCATCCTACCAACCTTAGTAAGTGTTCCTCCAACGGGAATCGATACACCTGGCCCACTTATATCTAAAGGTAAAATGACTTCCGCGTATTTCTCAAGAATTTCACCAATCTTTTCTTTCCCCCCTAATTTAATATTTAATGTTTCCCTTAATACTGAGAAGAACATCATAATGAGTTGTTTGTCATCTTCAAATCTCCAAGGATTGAATTTTATTGGAATAATAAATTCAGTCTCATTCAATGCGTATTCAATTAAATTTAGTATAGATGTTTTACCATCACCCCATGGTCCTAATATACTTATGACCATATTACTGGTATCTTTTCTATTAATTATTGTTTGTGCTATCTTCTGTGCAAATGGCCAGCGATTGAATTTATCTTGTTTTGGGGTTTGAATTGGTAAATCGGATACATATTCAATTGGTTGAGTTATATTATCATCTTCCATAGAGTTAACCTGCATTTAATTTGTTTATATGTTTTTTCCTCTCCAGCAACTCACTGGCAGGTTCACCTGCCTGCCGCGTCCGTCCGGCGGCTATCTCTCGCTTTAACCATTTGCGCCCAAAGCCGGTCTTTAAATCCTTTTCTCGTTTAACTGCTGCTTCACGTGTATTGAATTCTTCCCAATGAACAAGTTTAACCGGTGGATAATGTTTAGTCCAATCAGCACCTTTTCCTTGTATATGTTCTATCCAACGCTTCTCAATATCATTGGTCTGTCCGATATAGTGACTACCATTGGAACATTCGAATACATAAACGAACAAGCGATCAGGCCGCGGCGCAGGCAGGTCATTTGGATCCTGCGGCACCAACTTCCCCTCAAAGGCCCGCTTCAGGATAGACTGACGCAGGGATTGGGAACGCTTGAGTTCAGCGTAGATGATTTGTTCCGATTCATCAATTATTGAAAATAGTCTGTCTAATTCTTTAAGTATTACGTTTTGTTCATCAATTGGCAATAACGGTACAGGAATAGATTTTAGATCCTTTACTCCTTTCACGTTAGGAATTGCTGAACCAGTGGAATTTGCAAATATTCTATTTTGGAAATACGGTGATCTAAATAATTGGATAAAAAAAGAATCATTATATATATTTCTATTTATTCGTACTCTTAATAGAGCTTGATTTATTATTCCTTCTTGAAAATCATTAGGAATTTGAGTTATTCTACCCAAAGACACACCAGAACAACTTATTAAAAAGTCACCTGCTCTTACAGCAAATGCTTTCATTTCTTGATATTTCATTTCATCAATGAAATAACGAGTAAAAGAACAATCATCGTTTATTGGACAATATTGTTCATATACTTTATAGCCAGATTTTACAAACATTGATTTCTTTAAAGAGCTACCGAATGGTCCTCTTTTAAATGCTCCTTCATCATTTGATAAAATATCTTCCCAAGTAGCCCACACCCACCCCTCAGGCAATTCCGGCAGATTGGAAGTATCAATTGGCTTGGGCGGCTTGTACTTCTTGCCCAGGCGCTGTTTGCGCTCTGCCTGAATCCGTTCCAGGAGTGCGGATGCCGGCTCAATCTGGTTTGCGTTTTCCCGTCTCCATTCTTCCGTGAGTTTGCCTTCCACAGCGGCCTTGAGAACTGATTGACGGTACTGCTTCAACAGGGCTTTGGCTCTCTGCAGGGCGTCAATACCGGCGTCAAATTTGGTGAAGAGTTCCTCGATCTTAGCAACGATGCGCTGCTGTTCGGGGAAGGGGGAAAGGGGAATTTCGAAATTGCCGAGTTCCCTTGTACTGATATTAGGTTGTGCAGCACCATATGCATTTTTCAGAATGTCTCTTCTAATAATTGCTAAATAATGGTAAATATAGTCTTGAGTCACATATTTTTGATCTAATACTCGTAACCGACCAACACGTTGATTGAGTAAGGATACCCTGTCAATTCGATATTTACCATATTTACCAGTTGTTGCACCTGAAAGAGCAATAACAATGTCATTTGGTTTTAATATAAATTCTGGATAGGAATCAACATTTGTCTCATCCAAGTACACTGTTTTTTCATCGAAACTTACACACTCATTTTCTATGTTTGAGATTCGAAGCAATGGAATACCAGATGATTTATAGTCCTTACTTTTAAAAGCATAACCACCACGAATTTCGCATATTTGATCAAAAGGTATTTGAGTCCAGTTGTTAGGTAATCTACTCATGCTGTCAGCGCCTCATTCATCAGGCACAATTCCGTATTTCTTCCAGGTAGTTCTCAGCATAGTATTGATCCGGTATTGATTGTGAAACTATATCTTTTAGTCTGTTTAAGTAACTGGGAGACAAAAGATCATTATGCTGGAGGATACCAACGATGATCCCCGGATGGAGATGCAAATACTCAGCAGTATCATATATCAATCTCTGCTGAATATAGCCAGTCTTCAATTCAAAGATGTCTATTATTGCCTTTGATTTTAGTAATTCAGATGCGAACTCGTTGGCTTCCTGTTCTGTCGTGCCTGCCTGGTTTCTCTCTTCCACGTTATCAATAAAGAAATCCTCCGCGGTATTCAGATGTCGCAGGACATGGGCGATTTCATGAGCAATTGTGAACCAAAAGTTGTCGTTACGATCATAGCGTTTAGTATATACGATGACAGGGTTTTCGCCGTCGAGAAATGAAGCGCCATCGGTATAGGTTTTTTGCAGATGACTGAGGACAAAGAATTTGACGCCGCATTGTTCAAGAGCACCGGTAAATGCCGCGATTCCATCATCCCGAACCGTATATGTGTGAATTTGTGAAGCCAGCAGTTTCAGGGCAGGTTTATCGTATTCCGACGATTCATATATTTTGGCGCTGCGCTGTGCCATTCGATACCAACATAGTGCATAATTGTTGTTAAAACGGCCATATGCTGAGGATTTACGAAATTGAGGTAAAAGTTTGTCATTGAAGAAATCAAAGGACAAATCCTGTGTATTCCAGAATCGCTGAACCTCTTTTACGAATTGTTCAAGATTGCTTCGTGCGCAAATCCAGTCCTTTTTAACCATCTCCTGAATCGGCATATACTTATAAATGTTGGCTTTCAGTTCAACCATAGCTTCTTTTTGCGATTCTTCTTGTAATTGGAGTCTGTACATCGAATCCAGATTCAGCCAGTACTGCGGAGATTGTCCAAAGGTTTTACTAAGCAGACGAGCGGTTTCCGGGGTAATGGATTGTTTGTTTTTAATAATCATGTTAATAGATTTGATATTCATGCCCAGAATATCAGCCAAATCTTCCTGGCGCCAACCCCGTTCATCTAACTCTTCCCGGATGAATTCGCCGGGACCAATGTTAATAAAAGGTTGCAGAGTATTGACCATTTTAATCACCATAATGCTTGGATATTTCTAATAGCGTTACTTTTTTGAAGATTTTATCTTTTACTTCCCATTCAACATCAAATTCGAGCCGCCACTGTTTATTAAGTCTGACCGAATAGCGGTTTTTAAATCCTTCGAGACGTTCAAAGTGCAGGGATTTTGAATTCCAAAGATCGTAAATTGTGTCAGAAGCCTCAAGCGACCTAACGCGCATCAAGAACTTTCTCTTGATTTCTTCTGTTAGTCTTGGCCTACGACATTTTCTTGATGTGTATAAATTTAATAGGTTTTTGTTCCCAAATTCGATATTCAAAAAGTACCTATAGTATATACGTTATTCGTAACATTCGCAAGTTAATTATTACGCCATACGTAATATTGTTAATCAGTATTTAAGAAGTCAACACCCTGTTTAATTCATCTAAAATAGTGCTGAACTGTTCTCCAAATACTTGATACGCTTTCATCAAGCCGCCGCGATCATAAAAGGGCACGTTGTCAAAGTCATCTACTTCGATCTCCACGCTGGTGGCAATGTGGTCTTTGATCATCTTCAGCCATTCCAGCTGTTCCGGGCTGAAGTCGTTGCCTGCTTTACGCTGATTTTCCAGCCAGTTCTCAAAGCGCTGATCGATACTCTGATAGAAGGGCGTCAACTGCTCCTCTTTACCCAAACCGTAGCGAATCAATGAAATCAGATCGGTGAGCAGTTTATCCGGTCCCCGCCGCCGTACCCGGTCCTTATCCAGCTGCTCAAATGCAAACCAGACCCGGTCGGTATTCAAGTTGTAGGGCGGGTTCTCCATCCGTTTTGCCAGTTCTTTGATCATCTCGTAAGTCAGATGACGTTTATCATAAGGTTGATTGTAGATGATCTGAAGCGCCGTGATCTCATCCTGATTGGCTTGCATGAATTCCCGGAAGGATTTGATGAGGACATTAGCCTTCTTTTTAGCATCACTGTCATAGCCGGCGGATACAACATTATCTATACTGACAGTATCAATGGTTTGTTCATTGCGCTGCTTTAGTTCAATGAGTTTATTCCTGAACTTCGGATCGTCAAATACTTCGCAGGCATCCCTGGTAAGTTCGTCCGCAGCCTGTTTTATCTGTTCCCCGGAAGGTGAATCTGTCTGAAATAGCGTTTTTGCTTTTTCTGTTTGAATATCAGGATCCACGGCATCCAGTAATTGATTGCTTATAGCGGTTAATAATTTACCGCCGGAAACGTCTTCCAATTCCTTTTGCTGCTCTTTATCTAATTGCAGGTTCAGGCGTGACAGGCGTCCGGCAAGCGATTTAATTGTATCTTCATCCCGTGCGCCAAAGGCGATCTGCTGGATCAGTTTATTAAATGGAACTGTGCGTTTGCGCTCCAGCGGTTTGGAATCAATTTTCACCGATTCCGTAACACCAACTGCATCTACTACAATAAAATGGGTTTTATCACGAGTATCCGGAGTTACTGCCACAAGGTCGGTACTGGAAATGACTCTTGTACCGCGCCCGATCATCTGTTCAAAGTACAGCCTGGATTTGATATTCCGCATGAATAGCAGACATTCCAGGGGTTTAATATCCGTTCCGGTGGAGATCATATCCACAGTTACGGCAATACGAGGATTATAGGAGTTCCGGAAACTGGCAATCAGGTTTTCCGGCGTGTCGCCAGTGGTCTTGTAAGTGATCTTCTTGCAGAAGTCATTACCTTTATCGAATTCCTGCCGGGTTATCTGAACGATATTCTCGGCGTGAGCATCATCTTTAGCAAAGATGAGGGTCTTGGGAACTTCCGTTCTGCCGGGGAATATCTCAGTGTACAGTTTATCACGGAAAGTGCGGATGACCGTACGTATCTGATCGACAGAGACTACTTCCCGGTCTAATTGCTTTTCGGTATAGACAATGTCCTCATCCAGTTGTTCCCAGCGCTTTTCCCGTGTGTACCGGTCTTGCTTCGCAACCCAGAAACCGGCGTCGATTTTACTGCCCTGCTCTGTAATCTGAGTTTGAATACGATATACTTCAAAACCGACATTCACCCGGTCGGCAACCGCCCGCTCATGGTTATATTCCATGACCAGGTTTTTATTGAAGAATCCAAAAGTCTGCTTGGAGGGTGTAGCCGTCAATCCAATGATAAAAGCATCAAAATATTCCAGCACCTGTCGCCATTGGTTATAAATCGACCGGTGACATTCATCAGTGATGATGAAATCAAAGGTTTCTATCGGGATTTGCGGATTGTAAACGACTTCTTTTGGTGGAATAGTTTCGTCAGTAACATCGTACAGGGAAAGTTCTTCCAAGTCGTCTTCAATGGGTTCGCCTCTGAGCATACTGTAAAGGCGCTGAATTGTTGTAATACAGACTTTATTGACCGGATCAATTACGTTAGATGAAAGCAACTGAACATTATATAATTCAGTGAATTTCCGTCCGTCGTCAGGAGTGATATATTGAGCAAACTCACCGCGAGTCTGGCGTCCCAGAGTTTTACGATCCACCAGAAAAAGGATGCGTTTCGCCCTGGCAAATTTGATCAGGCGATAGACAAACGATACCGCTGTAAAGGTCTTACCACTGCCGGTAGCCATCTGGATTAGTGCCCGTGGACGCGCATTCCGGAAAGAGTGGTCAAGGTTAGCTATCGCTTCCACCTGGCATTGACGGAGTCTGTTGGTCAGTAGCGGTGGTAATTGCCGTAAGCGCTTCCTGAGTGTGACAGACTCATTCAGATACTCCTGAAGCGTTTCCGGTCGGTGAAAATTGAATACGCGCCGGGATCGTGGACTGGGATCACGTTCATCGGTAAAATATGTCTCAATACCCGTACTTTCATAAGTGAATGGTAACGGTGATTGAACATGTGGTATTTTGTCCGGGAAGTTGTGACCGTATTTTATCGATTGCTCATGAACGCCACTGAGTGTGGTGCCTTCCGGCTTGGCTTCAACAACACCGGCACCTTGACGGTCTATGAATAATACATAATCAGCAGGACCGGCATTAGTCGGGAACTCCCGAACGGCAACGCCTAACCCGACACCGAGATTAATAGCTTTAACGTCCTGTATAATCCATCCTGATTGAGTTAACAGTTGATCGATATGTTGGCGCGCCAGTTCTTCAGGCGTCATTTTTGGTTGCACTTTCGAGTTAGATTAATCATGTTCGTATCAATCGTTGCATTTTAATTAATGCAGTGGATATATGCAACTGAAAACAGTTATTCAGATATTGCTTTTAAAAGCCATTCGCTGAACAGTGCCCTGTTCAGATTGGGGTTATCCAGGAATTTGTCGAGGTTCTGGGGCTGTATAAAAATACATGTGAAATCAGGGGAAAAAGGTGAAACTAATGAGATCTAACTTGCTCTCTAACAGGAATCTATGATGATTAATCTGTTCTGATGGGCAGAGAAACTTCCCCTTTTCGACGAGAGAGAATTGTTAAAAATTTTGAAATTTTACATGGTACTTTTGAACGAAAATGGGCATTCGACAGTAAAACTCTATCTCTGTAAGTTGTTGATTGTCAATTGCTTGTTGGTAGTACCCCGAGCAGGACTCGAACCTGCAACCCTCTGCTTAGAAGATATTTGGTTTGTTAACGGGTGAGAAAATTCCGTATACGTCGTATACGGAATTTTTAATAGATTTCTCGTCTATTAATTAAAACGCTGTGCAATTCATTTTAAGTATGTTAATTCAAAAATTTTACCACTGATTATTGTAAACAAAGAGGTTGATTTTTATATCCAAATCTGACTCTAATTATAGAGATTGGTTATGTGCTAAGCAGAATATTTCTGTAGAATGGCGTGGATTTGATTGACAGTTTTATTAATGGGTAGTTTATCAAGTTTTTCTGACGATTGATTATCTTTATCTCTAGTTTCAAAGATCTGTTTTAAGTAATCCATTGGAAATTTTAAATAAATTTCGGAGGTGGTGTGAAGCCCGGCGGCGTGGTTTATTAGGAATTTATTAAGTAGATTAATAAGAAGTGAGCTTCCGGCATTTTTGAAAATTAATTACGCGGGTTTCAAAAAGTGGAATGAATAATTTGATATAACTGATTATATTATGTTCAGGTGATAGATGGATTACATTCAGAGAAATAAGAGTTAAATGAATAATAAGCATCATAGAAATTGTTTCACCTTTAATCTGTTTATCCTGATCTGTCTATTAATATCCGCCAAACTCCTTGCTTCCGGGCAGATATATTTAAGTTCATCAAACCTCCCGATTGTAAAAATCGATACTTATGGTCAGGAAATACAATATACTGAATATATTGTTGCAGACATGAAAATCATCTGGAATGGCGATGATGAACGTAATTATCCGGATAATCCTCCGAATGATTATGATGGACGAATTGAAATAAAGACGAGAGGTCACTCATCATATTACTTTTTTCCTAAAAAACAGTACCGTATAGAAACGCAGGATTCCCTGGGAAATAATCTGAATGTATCTCTCTTGGGGCTTCCTGCTGAAAATGATTGGATTCTATATGGTCCCTATTCTGATAAAAGTCTTATCAGGAATGTCTTAGCTTATACTCTGGCGGCTGAGATTAATGACTATGCTCCCCGAACAAAATTCTGCGAATTGATGCTGAATGGAGCTTATCTGGGCGTATATGTATTCACCGAAAAAATCAAAAGAGATGACAGCCGGGTTAATATCACAAAATTGCTTCCTGAAGAAAACAGCGAACCGGAAATTACGGGTGGATACATTTTTAAAAGAGACCGAGTAGATGATGGAAATATATCGATCCGGTTGAATACCGGTCTTGAACTGGTAATTACCGAACCTGATGAAAAAAGTATATCAATCTCTCAAAAGGCCTGGCTGAAAAAATATTTGAATGATTTTGAATCGGCACTATATAATTCGAATGGTAAATATAGAGATTATATTGATGTACTTACCTTTGTAGATAATTTTCTGATTGTTGAATTTACTAAAAATATTGACGGTTACCGTTTATCGACTTATTTTTATAAAGATAGAAATGAGAAGATAAAAGCCGGCCCGGTCTGGGATTATAATTTGTCCTTTGGCAATGCGGATTATAATGACGGCTGGTCAACTGAGGGATGGTACTATCCTCTAATATGGGAAATGGAAGTCTATTGGTTTGACGATCTTATAAATGATCCCGAATTCAATAATCTATGTGCAACGAGATGGCAGGAACTCCGTCAGAACACCTTAAACATTCCTCATATTTTTTCTCTGATAGATGAGTGGGTTGAGCTACTAAGTGAATCACAGGAACGTAACTTTTCACGATGGGCCATACTCGGATTGTATATCTGGCCTAATCCGGGATATTCTGAATCCGGTAATTACGGTTTTGTTTCTCCGACCAGTGGAGCGCCAAGCTCCTGGATAGAAGAAATTGAATATATTAAGGATTTTATTTCGGAAAGAGTTCAATGGATGGACGAACAGTTTGGAGTAAAATTTACAGAATTACATTTAGAAATACGGGAAAACGGGTGGGGCAAGATTATTTATAATGATAAACTAATATCAGACTATTTACACGTTGGAGTTTTTCCGACAGATTCGCTATTGTCAATTAGAGCAGAACCAGCTTCAGGGTACCGATTTATCCGGTGGGAAGAAACTAATCTGGGGAATGAATCTATTAATTTGATAAGTAAATGCGCTATCTGGAAATATTTGGATAACGGAACCGATCAGGGAACGGACTGGCGGGAATTAATATTTAATGATTCCGAATGGAAAGAAGACGCTGCGGAACTGGGTTATGGGGACGGAGATGAAGCTACGGTGATTTCCTATGGTCCTAATTCTAATCAAAAATATATTACTACCTACTTCAGGAAAACCTTTACAATATCTGATGTTGATAATACTGATAAATTAACTTTGGAATTGCTTAGAGATGATGGAGCGATAGTCTATCTTAATGGAAGTGAGGTAGTCCGCTCAAATATGCCTGGAGGTGTAATTTCTTATAATACTCTTGCATCTGACTACATATCGGGGGAGAATGAAAAGATATTTCATAAGTATTCAATTAATCCTGATTATTTACTGGAAGGAAATAATGTAATCGCTGTGGAAGTCCATCAGGCGACACTGTCTAGCTCCGATCTCAGTTTTGACTTCAGATTATCAGCAGAAAAAATAATGGGGAACGAGAATGAAATAATCAGTACGGATCGTGAATTATGCTGCATTCTGACAAATGATAACTCATTAATAACGGCAGTCTTTGAACCGGATGAAACAAATACCGCTTCTATTTTAATTAATGAAATATTAGCCAGCAATGATTCTTGTAATATTGATAATTTTGGTGAATATGAGGACTGGATTGAAATTTTTAATTGTGGTGATTTACCTTTTGATATTGGCGGTCTTTATTTTTCCGATGATTTGGAGAACCCGAAATTATATCAGATACCCACTAATGTATCTCACTTGACGACTGTCAAGCCTGATAGTTTTTTGATTTTATGGGCTGATAGTGACACATCTCAGGGCGCTTTACATTTGAATTTTAAATTGGATAAGTCCGGTGAATCCTTAAGTATAACCCGTATTAGTAACGGTGAAATAAATTATATTGATTTGCTATATTATCTGAAACAGAATACGGACGTCTCATATGGCCGTCTTCCCGATGGCAGTAATAATTGGTGTAATTTTTCCGTACCTACTCCCGGATATAGCAATAGATCTGTAGCAACCGATTATCGGCAATCCGGTTTGCCACGCGACTTTGCCCTTGAACAGAATTATCCAAATCCTTTTAACGAGCGCACGAATATTTCCTATCAGTTACCCTATTCTACCCATGTGAATATTAGTATATATAATATGTTAGGGCAGTTAGTAAAAACCCTTGTAAATGGAAATAAAGAGGCGGGATTTTATACCGTTAATTGGGACGCGGCTGGTGTAAGCTCCGGTTTGTACTTATATACAATTCAAGCCGGCGATTTCTCGGAAATTAAAAAGTGTATATTTATGAAATAAAGAAACGTTTTAACCAAAGAATTCCTCCGGGCTTGCATCGGGAAAGTTCATTGTTAACAGGACGTGTATAAAGAAGGTGTAAAAGTTAAAATATGGTTTTGGCAAAATAGTCAAACGAATATTTATCAATAAATTAACAAAGCTATATGTGATTATCATTTTGATAATAATCGTTTTGGAATATTAATAATCAAAGGTTATATTCATTTGTATGAAATATATGGTACCTAAAAATTATGGATATTAAATAGTAAAAAGTCACAGATAAAATGGTTACGAAGAATCGATATGAAAGATATAATATATTATTCGCAGTATTCATTTTTGCGATTATACTTATTTTGGTTTATAACCTGATTTTACTAAACAAAGATAGATTTAGTTCTGAATCAACAACCAAACTATATTTTGCTGATAATATGTCAGCGGCTCATTTAAAAATAATTCAAGAATTCAACAAATTATATTCCGGTAAGATTGAAATAGTCCCGATTGACCTGCCTTTTACAAAATTTACTACGAATGAAAGAAAAGAGCTAATAGCTCGATCACTTCGAAGCAAAGATAGTCACATCGATATTTTTGCAGTTGATTTGATATGGGTTCCTAGATTTGCTAAATGGGCGGAACCTCTTTCTCTGTATTTTTCGCAAAAAGGCCTGTCGAAAATATTGTCTTATGCTCTCTCCACATGCTATTATGAAAATAAATTAGTTGGGATTCCGCTTTATTTAGATATTGGTGTGATGTACTACCGTCGCGATATAATATGTAAATATCCCAATAGTTTAGAATTAGAAAAAAAACTTAAAAATTCTATTTCCTGGAAGGAATTTATTCAATTAGGATTCAAACAAAAAACGAACAGACCCTTTTACGTATTTCAAGGAGATAGTTATGAAGGCTTAATCTGTAATTATCTTGAAGTATTTGGTGGAAACGGCGGCAGGCTTTTGACTAATAATAATCTGCAGATTAATTCAATCAAGGCGCAGGAAAGTTGCCAACTAATGGTAGATTTGATTTGGAAGTATGATTTTTCTCCTAAGCTGGTTACGAGTTTTAATGAGAACGAGACTTATTATTATGCTTTGGGGAATGATGTCCCATTTTTTAGGGGTTGGGCAAGTGCTTTGAAGAATATATATGTATCTTCCGTGGATTCTAATAAGGTTCAATATCTTGAAGCTACTACTTTACCCCATTTCAAAGGGCATCAACCATCGTCAGTTTTTGGAGGATGGAATTTGATGATTTCTAAGAATTCGACAAAGAAAAAGGAGGCTTTAGAGTTTTTAAAGTACATTTTGTCTGAAGAAGCGCAGAAGACTCTGTTTGAAACGTCTGGCTTATTACCCATTCTTACGAAAATTTACTATGATGAAATATTGATTGAAAACTATCCATATTTTCCGTATTTACTGTCGCTTATAGAGCAAGGGATTCATAGACCACCATTAGTTGATTATACAAAAATTTCTGATATACTTTCATATCACATAAATAAAGCATTGAAGAAAGAATTATCTGTAGAAGATGCATTGCAACAGGCCGTAGAAATGATCGAATCAAAAAAAGTATTTGTTAGGTGAAATTTTGCCTTTTGTAGTATCTTAACGGTAAAGGTATTTTCTGGAATAAAATGAAGTTCTTGAAAAGATTCTCACAGCATAATTTTGAAGTAAAGCATATTATCATTCTTTTCGTGGTTCTTGTAACTTTTCAGGTTGTTATATCCTATTTACATAAAGTTTCTATGAGTAATCTTATTACACAGACAATGGACTTATATAAAAAAGATTCCGCTGAAAGATTAGCAAATCTAACCGCAACTTCTCTGGAATTATTATTAGAACAAAGTTTGTTTGATCAAGAAAAAAGCCTCGAGAAAAGGCGTGAAATTATTCAAGCGTTTAATATTCTTCTGAATCAACAAACCCTGCAACAAAATGTAGATGAATTATGTCTGATATTTACATCGGAAGGTAAAACCTTTGCTATTGACGAGGGTGTATGGCTCTATAATTTCATTTTTCACTATGAAATTCCGGAAGCCCCCGATAAATGGTTTTATAATGAGGCGATTCACCGTTATCAGCAAATTGCCCGGGAAATAGAAGATACGGAACAGATATTTTGTAATTGGGATAATATTCAATCCTTTCATGTTCTTGTGCCCTTAGTGTTGAAAGGAGAATACGAAGGCGTTGTTTATATGAAAATAACGCCGGATGTCAGCCATATCACCCGGGAAATTTCAACGGTTTACGATGAAACCGGCATTATTTTTACTGCGCTAATTTTATTTGGTCTTCTCGCCATGTTTTACATTACATCCTACACGGTTAAAGAACGCGATTTAGCCCAGGAACAGCTGTTCAAGGAGCGGGAACTACAGATTAAAAAGGATATTGCCCATCAGAAAGAAGCGCTTTTTACCAAGCGTATTTATCATGCTCATCACAAAGCCGAAAAAATCATGGGATTTATCAAAGATGAGATTCGCTTATTGACGGATAAAAATATTGAGAAATTCAAATATATTGTTACCCGGTATTCAAATTTTATTTCCCGGGTTATCTACGATATGAAGTGGTATGAACCACCGCTTCACGCGACCCGTAATCCGTTATTCAATACGGATATCAATAAGGTAATCGAGTTTTTAGTTGAATATATTTTCAAACGTGTTTACAGCGAACACAGCGCTTATGAGTTTGTGCTTGATTTAGATAAAAACGTTCCAAAAGTACATATTAATGAGTATGTGGTCTGGGAAATTTTAGAGCCGTTGATTCAGAATAGTATTGATCACAATAAAGAGAAAAATATTACTATTACCATTCGAACAAAATACCATAAAGAAGAGAAATACTCGGAAATTAGATTGAGTGATAATGGTAAGGGTATTACTCCGAAACTATTAAAATGTAATAAGAAAGGGTTAAAGGAGATATTTCTTGAACATACGTCCACCAGGGAGAATGCCCCCAATTCCGGTTATGGTTGCTATATTTCCTATGAATTAAGTGCTAAACGCTGTGGTTGGATAATAGATGCAGAGAATCTTGACGCTGGCGGTTGTGTGATAATTATCAAAATTCCTACTAAAAATTAATAAGGATATAAAGATATGATTTCCAATACGATTCAAATACTTGTAATTGAAGATGAAGAATTTGATGTACGGCGGATCATAAATACCGTCAAACCCTATGAAAAGATCATTATTTCCGATATTGTTTCCAGTGGTGTTGATGCGATCAATCTTATTTCTCAAAAGAAGAATTATTACGATGTCGTTATCATGGATTTACAGATTGCCGGTGGGATAATGGGTGAAGAACTGATTCAGGAAATCAAGAAAATCAGCCCGCTGACCCAGATAATCGTTGTCACTAAAAAAACTATTCACCAAACCGATTTTGATTTTGCCAAACGCCTGATTCAGGCTGGCGCATTCTGGTTTTGTACCAAGTATCCCGGGGATATAGAGACCTACATTTATCAACCTACCGATTTTATTCTCAGTATTGTGAATGCTTATGAAAAGAAACAGTTGGAAATTAAGCATCTAAATTCTAAAAAGAAATTAACCAAAAATGTTCAGGACATTCTTGCTAATAAGATAATTATCGGAGAATCACCTGTAATACAGACGTTAAAAGAACAGCTTCAGCAGTTCGCTGAGACAAACGCCAATATATTGATTTATGGAAAATCCGGCACAGGAAAAGAATTGGTTGCCACAAATATCCATTATCTCAGTAATCGGAGTTTGGAAAACTTTATCCCAATCAATTGCGGGAGTATTCCAAGGGAGTTAATCGAAAGTGAATTGTTCGGATTTGAAAAAGGGTCCTTTACAGGCGCCCAGGAAAGCAGACCGGGATTATTTGAAAGAGCCAATGAGGGCACGATTTTTCTCGACGAAATTTCGGATTTTCCTTTATCTGCTCAATCGAAGTTATTGAGAGTATTGCAAGATGGTCAAATTGACAAGATCGGGCGAAAGAAAAGTTATAAAGTCGATGTCCGGGTTATTTCCGCGACCAATAGAGACCTTGAAAAAATGGTAACTGACAAAAAATTCCGTGAAGATCTATACTACAGATTAAATGTTCTACAGATTTACGTTCCATCTCTTGAAGAGCGAAGAGAAGATATTCCCAGATTAGTTGAGTACTACTTAAACCGCTACAGCGCTGAGATGGGAAGATCCGCACCTGGGTTTGAATCCGGAGCAATGGAAATTTTAACGAATTACTCATGGTCGGGAAATATCCGGCAGTTACAGAATGTAGCTCAACGCATTTTGTTTCTCAGTAAGGAAAAAATATCCAAAGATTCGGTTATCAGTGCGATTGGAATGAAAATGACGATTGAGGACCATAAACAGCCTTATAATTTCGATATGGAACATATACTGCCATTAAAAGAAATTGAACGGCAGTTTCGTAAAGACTATTTAAAATTTGTAAGAAGTCACTGTAAAACCGATGCCGAAGCTGCCCAAAAACTGGATCTGGCGCCGCCGAATTATTTCCGTATCTCCAAAGAACTAGGTCTAAAATAGTTCTCAATTGTTGTGTAGTACTCTATCCAAAAAAGTTTATAAAATGATAAGCCGGAGTTATTATTTTAATAACGAAATCTGTTGATATCAAACACCAGCTTAATACTTCCCCCAATAAAGCAATCCGTGTAGAATTAATTTTTGCTTGGCTTACTTTTTGTCTATAAGTGTTCTGATGGTGTTTTCAAGTATAAATAGAGGAATATGTTTCGGTATTTAGAGAATATTGATATTTTTCTGCTTTTTTTGTATTTTGGAGGCGTTATGCTTGTGGGATTATATTTTTCCCATCGGGAAAAAACGCCTACGGAATATTTTCTGGCCGGACGGAATGTCGGATGGATTGCAATCGGTTCCTCATTATTTGCCACCAATATATCCAGCGAACATTTCATCGGTTTGGCGGGCTCCGGAGCCAGCAGTGGTCTGGCTGTAGGACATTTTGAGTGGATGGCTGTTTTTTTTGTATTGGTGCTTGGATGGGTGTTTGCACCTTTTTATCTCAAGTCCGGGGTATTCACAGTGCCGGAATTTTTTGAAAGACGGTTTAATAAATCCAGCCGCATGTATCTGACCACAGTTTCGATTGTTGCTTACATCTTAACAAAAATATCCGTAACACTGTTTGCCGGTGGAATACTGCTCAATCAGATCCTTGGTTGGAATATGATTACTTCTGCCATCGTGATGGTGATAATTACAGGCATTTATACGATTGCGGGCGGTCTTAGCGCGGTCATTTATACAGAATTAATCCAAACCGTTATTTTAGTTGGCGGAGCAATGCTGCTGACGATACTGGGACTAAATGAAGTTGGCGGACTGCGGGGCTTGCAAGCCGCTTTACCGGCTGACTATTTTAGTATGTTCAAACCGGCAAGCCATCCTGAATTTCCCTGGACAGGCATTGTTTTCGGGGCGCCAATTTTGGCTGTATGGTACTGGTGCACCGATCAGGTGATTGTCCAGCGTGTGCTCAGTGCGAAAAATATTC
Source organism: Fidelibacterota bacterium (assembly GCA_016783665.1). GTDB lineage: Bacteria > Fidelibacterota > UBA2242 > UBA2242 > UBA2242 > UBA9312. Next base: position 39,860 of record JADHWC010000001.1, read on the forward strand.
AACACGCCCGCAGCGGCGCCATCCTTGCCGGTTTTTTGAAAATATTACCGGTGTTCATTTTGATTTTACCCGGAATGATCGCTCTGGCATTATTTCCCGGTATCAGGGGTGATGAAGCTTATCCCACATTGGTAATAAGTCATTTATTGCCTGTGGGTGTACGTGGGATAGTAATCGCCAGTTTATTAGCTGCGTTAATGTCTTCACTGGCAAGTACTTTTAATAGTAGCTCTACACTCATTACTATGGATTTTTATAAGCAGTTTCGACCGGATGCCAACGGCAGGGAACTGGTTTTGATTGGTCGATTGGCGACAACAGCATTGGTTATTTTCGGGATTTTATGGGTGCCGCTTATTCGCAGTATCAGCAGTCATCTGTTTATTTATCTGCAAAGTGTCCAGGCCTATATCAGCCCGCCAATTGCGGCAGTGTTTATTTGTGGAATATTTATAAAACGGGTTAATGGTAAAGCCGCGATTGTGTCTCTCGTCAGTGGCGGGATATTAGGAGCATTGCGCCTGATTCTGGAAATACTCAGTAAAAAAGAGATAATGAATTTTGGAATGATGCAGTGGTATGCAGATATGAATTATCTTCATTTTGCAATCTTTCTTTTTGGTATTTCATCGGCAATTGTAGTCTCGGTTAGCCTGCTGTCGGAAAAACCGGGGAATCACAAACTGGAAGGATATACTTTCACTAAAATGAAGGATCTGAAGGATGCCATTGCGGGAGATAGTAGACGTAGAAATCCGGTTTGGGATAAATTGAATATTGCATTTTCCATAGTACTAATTCTTACAATTCTTAGTCTTTGGGGTGTGTTTTTTTAAGATGGGGAAGCAGGTTTTATTATGAGAAAATCGGTCTGGTTATTTTTAATTCTTGTGGTAATTTTTACGATCGTCATATGTTTTATTTTACCTTTAAAAATTCCGTATAAATTAAAAACACCGGGAAAAATTTCGACACGTTTTGAGTGGCTGGTTACAAAAACTCAGGACAACCAGATCGTATCAACTTTACATGATCATTCGACCGGGGCAATTCTCAACCAGCGGATATTTCAGTTTGAAAGAAATGATATTATTAACTATCAGCAAACGTCTGGTCACAATTGGCAACAGAGTGTGGTGGAAAATGATACAATCGCATTTATTCGTTCCAACGAATTAGAGCGACAAATGGAGGAACTATTTGGCGAGCTGCAGGTCGCCAAAGCGACTCTCGATTTATACCATGCCGGGGAAAAAGAATCTGTCATTGAGGAAGCTCGTAAAAAGATTGATTATGAACGGGGAAGAGCAGATGAGCAACGGCGTGTTGTCAGCCGTTTACGTTCATTACGCGAACAGAGCCTTATTTCGGACGAAGAATTTGAAAGCGCTGAGAATCGGCAGGAACTCTTCGAAATACGAGTAGAATTGGCAGAAGCGAAAATGCTGACCGTATCGACAGGAGCACAGCCGGAATTAATTCGAGCCGAAGAGTTTCATGTTCAGTCTCTCCAATCTCAATTACAACTGTTAAGAAAGCGAATATCGGCATTAAATTTGGTCAGTCCGATAGGTGGAAAATTGATATTTTATCATGACAGCGACACACTTTTTTCAGTTCGTGACCTGTCGGAATTTTGTGTATTTATACCGGTTCCCCATTCCAAATATTCATATCTTGCTTCAGGTCAAAAAATTGAAGTGATTATACCGGAAAGTAATTCCTTATTCACCGGGCGGGTTATAGAAATATCACCCGAAGTTCGATTGTTAAACAATAAACAAGTAGTGTTTGTTGTTGCAGCGCTTGATGTTCAAACGCCAGGTCCGATGACCGGGTCGATTGTAAATGTCAGAATTCATACTGAGCCTGTTTCATTATCGGAATATTTGGGGAGAATCTTAAGAACAGTAACGTTTAATTAATATGCATAGACGACGTGAATTTAAATACCTGGTACCAAAGGATCGTTTAAACGAATTCCGATCAGTTATTGCACCTTATGTAGAAAAAGATCAAAATCTTGACTTAAACAACTTACTTGATTACAAGGTAAATAGTATTTATTTTGATACGGGGCATTTGAGTTTTTATAAAGAGAAATTGGCAGGGTTGAAACTCCGCAAGAAATTTCGAATTCGAAGCTATAATAAACAGACTGAAGACTCGATCGTATTTGTCGAAATTAAACAGAAGGAAGAAAATATCATTAGTAAGAACCGGGCGCCGGTTTATTATCGAGATATCAAGCAATTTCTGATATGGGGAAATATTGATCAACATGTTCTGAGTGATGGAAAATTTCCAAATGCCCACAGTGATGCCAGAAAGTTTTTATATTATTATTTTGGGAAAAACCTTGTTCCCGTCGTACTGATCGTTTACGATCGTGAAGCCTATCATAGTAAATTTAATCCTGACTTACGCATAACATTTGATAAAAATATTCGCAGTAAGGTTTGTACTTCGACAGATGAATTATTCACGAAGTATAAGACTGAATATGTTTTAAGAGATTATTTTGTGCTTGAAATAAAGTTTTATTCCGGTTACCCGCTCTGGTTGAGAAAAATTGTCCAGAAGTTCTCTTTGCAACAACGATCTGTATCGAAATATTCTCACTGTGTCGACAGGCATATTGATGAATTGGATATGCACTTTAAACGCTCATCCTATGAATGGGCAAAAGAATATTATTTAAAAAATGATTTTATCAATGAGGAAGTTATATAATGTTTAATGGATTCGAGAACCTGTTTGTGTATTCCATAAATCCCGGACAAGTCATCGTGAATATGGTAATAGCGTTTATCTGTGGGTTTTTAATTTCCATAATTTATCGCTGGACATATTCCGGACCGACTTATTCGGTTACTTATCTCAATTCTCTAATTGTTTTATCCATGATCACCAGTATTGTCATAATGGTAATTGGCAATAATCTTGCCCGGGCGTTTGGGTTGGTAGGCGCCATGTCGATCATCAGATTTCGGACTGCTATTAAAGATACACAGGATATTGTTTTTATTTTCTTTTCGTTAGCGGTTGGGATGGCGTCCGGTGTTGGGATGCATCTGATTGCCCTGTTCGGTGTGTTGTTGATTGGCGCGGTTTTCATTGTATTATCCAAAACGCAATTCGCCTATCCGTTACGAAAAGAGCTGTTGGTACAGTTTTCCTATAAATCCGGTAGTGAGGGAGAAACGCCATATCTTACCGTATTTAAGAAATATTGTAAAAGCAGTAGTTTGATCAATGTCAAAGCAATTGGTGGAAAAGGTAATATTGAGATATCCTATTATGTACATTTACACCAAAAAGATCAAAGTAAAGAATTTGTCAGCGAGTTGAAAAATATTCCTGGTATCGATTATGTCAATCTATTATTTGATGAAGAAAAATTTTAATTTGTGGGAGTTTAAAATGAATTTTACACAATCTTTGATGATCGTAGTGATGAGTTTTATGGTGCTTATTTCGGGTTGCCAAAAAGGTGATAACCTGACCATTGATATTGAGGTGAAAAAATTAATTTCTCAGATGACCCTTGAAGAAAAAATCGGACAAATGACTCAATTGACTATTGATAGTGTTTCTAAAGTGAAAGGCACGGAATCCGATTTGCATCAAATTGATCTGGCAAAATTAGAAGAGGCTATTATTGAATATCATATTAGTTCAATACTTAATGTTTATGATGCTGCTTATACTCTGGATTATTGGCATGAGATCATTAATCAGATTCAAGATATTGCAACGAAGAAAACCCGCCTGGGAATACCGATAATATACGGCATAGATGCAATTCATGGGGCTAATTATATCGTTGGAGCAACTATATTTCCTCAATCTATCGGTATGGCAGCAACCTGGAATCCGGAGTTGGTCAGGAAAGAGGGTGAAATTACTGCTACTGAGACCAGGGCGTCCGGAGTTCCATGGAATTTTAATCCCGTTTTAGGTTTAGGTCGTCAACCTTTATGGCCAAGATTATTTGAAACCTATGGAGAGGATGTTTATTTGGCATCTGTAATGGGGGCAGAATATGTTAAAGGGTTACAAGGTAATGATATTTCCAATCCTGAGAAAGTTGCAGCCTGCGCGAAACATTACGTCGGTTATAGTTTTCCTCTTTCCGGTAAGGATCGTACTCCCGCCTGGATACCCGAGAGAATGTTGCGGGAACTTTTTTTGCCGACTTTTAAATCTGCAATTGAAGCGGGCGCTGCTACCGTTATGGTAAATAGTTCTGAGATTAACGGAATACCAGTTCATTCCAGCTATTATTTATTGACGGAAGTGCTTAGAAATGAATTAGGCTTTGATGGTTTTGTTGTGTCGGACTGGAATGATATTAATAATTTGTATCTCCGTGAAAAAGTAGCCGCAACTCAAAAAGAAGCGGTTAAAATGGCTGTCATGGCTGGCGTAGATATGAGTATGGTGCCTTATGATTTTAGCTTTTATGAACTTTTGTTAGAGTTAGTTAATGAAGGTGTTGTGCCTGAATGGAGAATTGACGAGGCGGTTACAAGAATTCTTAAAGTTAAATTTGAACTTGGACTTTTTGAAAGTCCTTATCCCAATGTAAAATTAAAGAAAAAATTCGCATGTGGTAAATTCAGAAAAGTAAACTTGCAAGCGGCAAGAGAGGCAATTACCCTTCTTAAAAATGATAGCAGGTTGTTGCCCTTATCAAAAGACAAAAAAATATTTATAACCGGACCTACTGCAAATTCGCTTTCAGTTATGAATAGCGGGTGGACAATAACCTGGCAGGGAGATCAAGAAGATCTGTATCCAAAGAGTAAGAAAACGATTTTGCAAGCTGTTGAGAACAAAGCTGGAGCCAAAAATGTGACTTATTTACCCGGGGTTACATTTGATAAAGAAATTGATATAAATGCAGCTGTAAAGGCGGCAAGAAATTCAGATGTTGCTATTGTCTGTATAGGTGAGAATCCCTATTGTGAACTTATTGGAAATATTGACGATTTAACCATGACTCAATCGCAATTAAAGCTAGCGAAAGCGATAGAAGAAACGGGTGTTCCTGTTGTACTTGTTTTGGTAGAAGGGCGTCCCCGGATTATTAACGGCATTGTGGACGATGTAGATGCTATCTTAATGGCGTATTTACCGGGAATGGAAGGTGGTTCTGCAGTAGCAGATGTTCTTTTTGGAGACTTTAATCCTTGTGGAAAACTACCGATTACTTACCCGGGATATACGAACTCCCTGATGTGCTATGACTATAAAAACAGTGAAATTTCAGAAATAAATGATTATGACGCCCAATTTCCATTTGGCTATGGTTTAAGCTATACAAAATTTGAGTACAGTGACTTAAAATTGGATAAAGCAGAGATAAATGAGAGTGATGAACTAAACGTTCAAGTCACTGTAAAAAATACAGGTGAAATTACCGGCAAGGAAGTAGTACAACTATATGTCAGCGACCTGGTTGCTTCTGTAACCCCATCGGTTAAACGGCTTAAACGATTTTCAAAAATATTGCTTGAACCGGAAGAAGCTAAAACTGTAAATTTCACTCTTTACAAAGACGATTTATCTTTCATTGGCAGAGAGAATGTTCGGATTGTTGAGCCGGGTGAATTTGTGGTAAGTGTGGCGGATTTAACTGCCCAATTCAAGTTGAAATAAATTCTTATAAACAAAAATGACGAGGATTTTGGGAGAATTTGGCATATAAAATATTTCAACGTTGCTTCTTTTTGCTGCTTTTTATGACTGGTTTTTTTCAGGTCTTGACCGCCCAGTCGGTAGTTATTAATGAAGTAATGTCCGCTAATGTCAATACCATCAGTGATGAAGACGGTGAATTTCCCGATTGGATCGAATTGTATAATCCGGCTAATATCGCTGTAAGTCTTGCCGGATATTCTCTTTCGGATGACAGTAGTGATCTGCAAAAGTGGATTTTGCCGGAAGTCGTTCTGGAGCCGCACGGCTATTTACTTGTCTTCGCCTCAGGGAAGGATCGTAATGAATATATTTCTTACTGGCAGGCTGAAATAACCGCCGGGGATGTCTGGAAGTACCGTATTGGAGATTCAGAACCTCCGGCGGACTGGAGCGCCTTAACTTTCGATGATGCGAATTGGCTGGAAGGACCGACCGGAATCGGCTATGGCGATGACGATGATGCGACCGTCATTTCGGCTACGAACTCGGTATATATCCGAAAAACGTTTTATATCGCGGATGTTAACGCTGTCCGGGCGGCCCTGCTGCATGTGGATTATGACGATGCCTTTATTGCCTATTTAAACGGGACGGAAATTGCCCGGGCAAACATCAGCGGCGATCATCCACCGTACAATCAGCCGGCGGATACATATACCGAACCAAAAATTAGATATGGTGGAAAGCCGGAGCAATTCCGGATTGATTCTCTAAAAAATATAATCACTGAAGGATCGAATGTTCTGGCGATCCAGGTACATAACAGCAGTCTAGAATCTTCCGATTTGACCATTATTCCGTTTTTAACACTTGGATTACAATCCGAACCACCAGCGCCAAGAGCGCCGGATGATTTATTGGAAATACGCCCCTATTATTTGCACACAAATTTTAAAGTAAATTCACAAGGTGAAAATATTTATCTGATCGGCGAGCAGGGAATAAAACTGGATGAAGTTAATCCGGGCAATATGCCCAATGACGTTTCTTATGGGCGTTATCCCGATGGTACTTCCAATTGGTATTATTACAGTAATACAACTCCCGGTGGACCCAACAATGGCTCGGGATATCAACGAGTCGGATCCTGTGTTTATTTTTCATTGCCGGGCGGACTGTATAATTTTCCGATTACGCTTGAACTGACTGCGGAAAATCCTTCCGCAACCATATACTACTCATTAGACGGCTCTGTACCTTCAGAATCGTCGTTGGTATATTCCAGCCCACTTGATATCAATGAAAGTAAAGTAGTTCGTGCAAGCAGTATTGAAACAGACGCTCTTGAAAGTCCGATAATGACGAATACTTATATCGTGGGACAACAGCACAATCTGGCGATTATATCGCTTGCAACCGCACCGGAGAATCTCTGGGATCCGGACAGCGGTATTTACGTCATGGGTCACAATGCCTCGTCTGAGTTGCCCTTTTATGGCGCGAATTTCTGGCAGGACTGGGAACGACCGGTGCATATTGAATTTTTTGAGCCTGATGGTCAGATGGGGTTCTCAATGGATGCCGGCATGAAAATATTCGGGGGCTGGAGCCGGGTGAAACCGCAAAAACCGCTGGCGCTATTTGCCCGTCGAAGATATGGATTTAATGAGATAGATTATCAGGTATTCCCGGAATTACCCATAAAGCGATTTCAGGCTCTGGTTCTGCGTAATTCCGCCAATGACTGGGAATATACGATGTTCAGAGATGCGATGATGCAGAGCCTGGTGGAAGGCACGCATATAGATCTGCAGGCTTATCGTCCGGCGGTTGTCTATTTAAACGGCGCATATTGGGGGATTCATAATATCCGGGAGAAAATCAACGAGCATTATATTGCCTCACATTACAATATTGATCCTGATAATCTTGATTTATTGGAAAACAGAAGCGTTCCGTTACAGGGCGACGCCGAACATTATACCGCATTGGAAAATTACATTTCCACTCACGATTTGAGTATCCCTGCAAACTACGAGTATGTTCAATCTCAAATGGATATTCAAAATTTTATCGATTACCAGACTGCCCAGATCTTTTTTGATAACCGTGACTGGCCCGGAAATAATCTCAAATACTGGCGGGGAAAAAAGGCAACCGGCAGGTGGCGCTGGATACTGTATGACACGGATTTCGGATTTGGATTATATAATCCCACAGCTTATCTATTAAACACCCTTGAATTTGCTACTGCCACTAACGGTCCGGATTGGCCCAACCCAGCCTGGTCGACGCTTTTTCTAAGGAAATTATTGGAAAATAAGGAGTTCAAAATCGGATTTGTCAATCGATTCGCCGACCTGTTGAATACAAATTTCAAAAGCGATCTGGTATATCAAAAAATTGAATATTTTAAAAACCTCATTGAGTCGGAAATGCCAAATCATTTTGGGCGCTGGCAAGAAGGACTCGGATGGTACTCGCTTAACGTCTGGTATTATCATATCGAAACCTTAAAGACCTTTGCGAAATTTCGACCGGCTTATGTTACCGCGCATATTATCGGCAAGTTTCACTTAAATGGTGTGGTGGTCGTTAAAATCCAACACTTGTCGGCAGCCGGGAAAGTCAGAATAAACAGTATTCTTGTTGACGACGATTTATGGACGGGGAATTATTTTAAAGGAGTACCCGTAGAGCTGGAGGCAATTCCCCGACCGGGTTATCGGTTTATTGAGTGGCAGGGGATTGATAATTACAATCTGAATCCGGTCAGGATTGTTCCTTCTGAGGCGCTGGATATTACAGCGGTTTTTGAGATTGACAGCGGTTACACAGGGGAGATTGTCATAAATGAGATAAACTACCATTCTCACCCTGATTTTGATTCCGGTGACTGGGTTGAACTTTACAATGCGTCGGAGATTGAAAAGAATTTAAGCGGCTGGATCTTCAGGGATTCCAATGCTGAAAATCAATTCGTAATTCCGGAAGGTGTGGTTTTAAATCCGGGCGGGTTTCTGATTTTGTCAAATGATACGTCGAAATTCAGAACTCAATTTCAGTCGGCAGGTAATGTCTGTGGAAATTTTGAATTCAACCTGAGTAACTCCGGTGAAACAATCATGCTGTATAATCACGCCGGTTATTTAGTGGATTCCGTCTGTTATGACGACGAGGCGCCCTGGCCTGTCGGGGCTGATGGTGGCGGTACAACACTCTCCCTGATCGACCCGGGACTGGATAATTCCAAACCGGAAAATTGGGGAATATCATCCGGTTATGGAACACCCGGAATTCCCAACATCATTTCCGCTATCGATGATAATCGTGCTATAATTTTTGATACTTACTCTATGGGCTTAAATTTTCCCAACCCTTTTAATTCAACGACGATAATTCCGCTAAATGTCGAACACACGAGTAATGTTCAAATATTGATCTTTAATGTTAACGGACAACTTATGGATAATCTATTTCAGGGACGCCTCCAGCCGGGGAGTTATAATTTCTGCTGGAAACCAACCGCCCTTTTACCTTCGGGTATATACTTTTATCAAATTGTAAAAGGTTGTAACATACCCGTTACAAAAAAAATGCTATTTCTAAAGTAATTTTGAATAGAATAAAACCCCGATCAGGTTATGATTCAATTATTAATTAGATAAGAGAAATGTTATTAATATGATAATAAATTTAAGGAGGCAATGATTAAGATATGGCGGATATATTCATCAAATTAAAAGTATATGGTTTGGCTTGGTTTTTGTTATTTATTACTGTGATGAGCACTATCACATATAAAATTTACAAAACAAATTGCATTATAACTGTTGGTTGGAATCCGGGTGTTTTTGCCGGTTTCAATCCATTATATCGAGAAATAATAACAAATTAAAGGAGGCGAAAGTGAAGAAACAGTTGCTAATGATTGCGGTATTAGTACTTGCCGTCGGTATTAGTTACGGACAAGTTATCAATACCTTTGATGTGGAGCCTGATACGACATTTTGGGCATTTTTTATGGGTGATAATGCCAGCGCCGATTCCAGCGCTGTGGATCATTCCATTGTTACCGATCCGGTTTATGAAGGCGCCGGGGCTATGAAATTAGAGTATAGCGCCCACAACTCTGAATCATGGGGCGGATTCAGTAAAATTGAACACTGGCATCCGGATTCCAATGCCACTTATGATTTTACCGGATATGATTCCATCTCTTTCTGGTATTACAATGCAGTCCCTCAGTCAGCGGCAGGGAAAGTACATTTGAGATTTAATCTGCATGATGTCAGCAATTCGGAAGAGGGCAACAAAACTTACGATGTGAACCAGGTCGAGTATTATTATTCCTTTCATTACATCCTTGATAATGCGCCTGGTTGGAATGAGATCAAAATGCCCCTGGTCGGAAATGACTCCTGGGATGGTAATGGTTTCAATCTGACTGGTTGGGCGGGAATTACCGGAAATGCCCTGCTGGATAAGGATAAGATCAAAGGCTTTTCAGTTGAATTTTCAATCAGTGGTGGTGGAGATGGAGATCGGTCTTACGGAACAATTATTTTGGATCATCTGATATTAAAGGGTGTTGCTAAAATTGACCTGGTGTTCTTCAACGGTATGAATATTCCCGGAAGCGTCGGACTTTGGAATGGCTGGGGCGGCGGCAGCTATGAAATTGCCGAAGGTATGGGAGATGTTGAAGGAACCAACGCTTTGCTATGGAACACACCTCCGAATGACTGGGCAGTATGGGATGGTCTGGTTTGGTCTTTTGCCGAACCCAAAAACATGGCTCCCTCCTGGCATTCGGACAGCCTAACCTTTAAGATCAAAGCTGATACCGGTCTTGACTCTCTGAAGCTGGTCATCAGTGATGACGATATGGACGGTGAGGGTTCTGATCTGGAATATGAGGCTTTCTATATGTTGCATGAGGGCGAAGTCGGATATGACGGTACCTGGAAGACCGTAACACTGGCACTGGAAGATTTCGATCGGAATGGCGGCGGCTGGAACGCATCAACCAGTTCTATGCAATATGATACACTTATGGATTCCAGCCGAGTTAAGAATTTTAAAATTCTGATCGGAAGTGTTAATGCAGTCGGCAAAGTGGTCTATCTGGATGATATTTGGACCGGCACTCCAGTGTTTGATTGGGTTGGCACTGAAGAAGTACAAGGTGTTGATGCAGTTCAGTCCACTGAATTTTACAACCTTGTCATCTGGCAGGATAATGTCGGAGAATCGGGTGAATCTTATAATGTATACGCTAGTCGGCAGCCGATAACAGACGTTATGGATACTAACGTGGAAATGATAGCTAAGGGAGTTCTTGAAGGAACCCAGAATGCTATCCATTATATCTATTATCCTCTCGAAGATAATGAAATGACTTATTATTATGCCGTTGTTTGTATTGATGCATCCGGTAATGACGGTCCCGCCGGTGTTTCCGGAGCAATTGTCAATACCGCCAAAGGTATTCCAACTATTTCACTGGATGTTCCAGCCGGTTTTGCGGTGGATGGCGTTTTTACTGAGTGGTGGGACAGTGATATTAAACCCTGGGTATTGAAACCTGAAACCGATAACGTTGCAGTTGGTACAATAAATGATAGTCTGGATTTGATGGCAACGGTTTACCTCGCTATTGATGATGACTATCTGTACGTAGCCGCCGACGTTATTGATGATGTCTATAATTTTGGCGCTGGTGAATGGTGGAACCAGGACGCCTTTGAGTTTTTCATCGGACTTTATAATTCAAGGGGTTCAAAACATACCAGCAATAAGAGAGGATCGGAACCGGATTATAAACTACAATTTCATGAAAACGGAATTATCAATGAATATGTAGGCAATACTATCTGGACTGTTGATGATGATAATTATCATCTGGAGAATTTTAGCGGAGTGGATTATGTCATTGAAGCTAAAATACCGTTAGATTCAATTGCAGGTCCTGACGATGATCGTTTTCATCCGGTTCGCGGTATGCGGATACCGATTGAACTGTATTTTCATGACAATGATGGGGCATGGGACGGAAACCTGGCATGGTCGCCGTTTAATACGGATCTGGCCTGGCAATCACCGACCCAGTGGAGTCATACCTGGATCGGCGACACCATGGACGTCGTTGGCACTTCAATCGATCTTACCGATTCCAGAATAATTAAATCCTATAGGTTAGAACAGAACTATCCGAATCCGTTCAATCCCACAACCCGGATCGAATACACAATTCCTCATGGTGGTCAAGTGTCTTTACAGGTATTCAATATGCTTGGTCAGAAAGTTGCTGATTTGGTTAATGAATATCAAAGAGCAGGGAAATACAATATCGCCTGGAATGCATCGGATGTTCCTTCCGGCGTCTATTTCTATAGGATTCAATCCGGAGTATTTAATCAAACTAAAAAGATGTTGCTTGTGAAATAACAATAACTATTTTTCGATGGGGTATGGATCTAACGAACCATACCCCATCTTTTCACAAGATATTTGAGACTTTTTCTACATTGATTAAATGGAATATTTCCGCAATATTTCATCTAAATTTTAGGGTAGCGATAAGAACCGTTTAGAGGGAAAATCGTATGGGTAGTTTTAAAAATAAAAATATATTAGCAGGATTTTTAATCCTGTTTGTCATTTTAGTTGCTATTCCGACTTTTGGTCAAACAACAGGTAAAATTTCCGGAAAAGTGTTTGATCAAAAAACCGGTGATCCGCTACCGGGAACTAACGTAATTGTTGAGGGGACCTCTTACGGCGCAGCAGCGGACGAGAGCGGTGATTTCTATATCATTAATCTCAGTCCGGGTATCTATACAGTCAAAGTCCAGATGATCGGATATAAACCAATAATTGTTCAAAACCTTCGGGTTTCCATTAACCGCACGGAATATTTGGAAATTAAAATGGAATCAACCGTTATTGAAGGAGAGACAGTTGTTGTTACGGCACGAAAAATATCGGTTCGCAAAGATCAGACCAGTACCGTAAAAAATGTATCAAGTGATGAAATCGAGATGTTGCCTATCGAAAGTATTTCCGATGTTGTATCCATGCAGGCGGGGGTAGTAAAAGGACATTTTAGAGGAGGGCGCCAGACGGAAGTTTCGTATATGATTGATGGAATTCCCGTGGATGAAGGTTTTGGCGGAGAAGGACGCTCGGTTGATCTTGAGCCGGAGACTATTCAGGATCTTGAGGTTATTACAGGCACTTTTAATGCTGAATACGGCAAAGCCATGAGCGGTATTGTTAATGTAGTCACAAAAAAAGGAAGCAACGAGTTTCACGGATCGGCTTCCGCCGCACTGGCCAATTATTTTACGCGCAATACAGATATTTTTAGCGGACTCAAATCATCGGAAATAACCCGGAATCAGGATTATAAAATCAATTTAAACGGTCCGATTTTAAAAAATAAACTATATTTCCTGATGAACTACCGCTATCAGGATAATAAAAACCATCTAAACGGAATAAGACGTTTTAACGTTGATGACTTCAGCTATTTTGTGGCTGATGACCTCGCAATGTGGTATTCGGAATATAATGGAGACAGCGCCTACGTGCCTATGAATCGCAATATCAATGAATCTTTTATGGGTAAATTATCTACTGATTTGTTTAGAAATTTTAAAATATCAGCGATGTATACATTAAATAAAGACGAATGGCATCAATATGATCATATGTATAAATACGATCCCGATGGACGCGCCATTCCTCAAAGATTATCAAAAATGTATGCCTTTAATATTAATCACATGTTATCAAATTCACTCTTTTATGAATTGAAACTTTCGTACGTGGATAATTATTACGGTAATTATGTTTTTGAAAATCCGCTCGATTCGGGCTATGTGCATGATGCGTACAGTCAGAGTGATGGACCGGGATTTTTTACCGGAGGACAGGATAAGTTCCATACAGAGCGAACGATGATTGATAAAAACGCCAAGTTTGACGTCACCTGGCAAATGAATAAACATCACAGTTTTAAAACCGGATTTCATTATACCGGGTATATTATAGATGGTAAAGTGATGGAAATTCGTAATAAATATGCCGATACTGAAGAAGAGGGGCTCTTTGAAATCCGTTTTATAAACGGTAAACCCAAAATTATATATCCTTATTATGAGCCGATTGTTTTACATGACACAACGATTTATTCGGATATTATCTATGTCGAGCCAAAGGAGTATGCGGCATATTTTCAAGATAAAATGGAATTCGATAATATGGTCATTAATTTGGGAATCCGATATGATTATTTTGATCCCAATAAAAGATATCCCTCTCAGTGGCGAAACCCGGCCAACCAGATGAGATTCCCTGGTAATCCCGAGAAGATGTCGAACTATGTCTATGCTAAACCCAAAACCCAGATCAGTCCGCGTTTTGGATTATCTTACCAGTTGGGCAATGCGGCGGTTTTGCATTTTAGTTACGGTCATTTTTTCCAGATGCCGCCCGGATATGCATTATATTCTGGTAATTCTTACCGAATTTCACCGACCGACTATGTTACAATTCTTGGAAACCCCACAATTAATGCTCAAAAAACCGTTACCTACGAAATTGGACTCTGGCAGGAACTTGTGAGTGATATGGACCTAGACGTAGCGCTTTTTTACAGGGATATTTATGATCTCCTTAGTACAAAGATAGTGAGTACCTATAATCAAACCGAATATGGTCTTTATACAAATAAGGATTATGGAAACGCCAGGGGGCTTGAAATAAAATATAAGTGGTACTATCATAACTTCTCGTTAAATCTGAATTATACCTTACAATATACGCGCGGGAATGCCGATAATCCGCAACAGACTTTTAACCGCGCCGGCAATAGTATGGATCCGATCAGCCAGATGATTCCAATGTCCTGGGATCAAAGGCATACGTTGAATGTTACAGCCGGATATAATACCGCCAAATATGGCGCGACATTGACCGGTTATTACAATTCAGGTACGCCCTATACATGGTCGCCGGTGGGGAACAGTATTTTGTTCAGGGTTAATTTAACGCCGAATAATTCCTGGCAACCGGAACAATATAATTTTGATTTTAACGGATATTACAATTTGAATATTTCTAAAAAGTTTAAGACAAAATTAACTCTGACGGTTTATAATTTATTCGATCGCCTGAATGAGAACTGGGTCAATAATCAGACCGGTCGAGCCTATACTGCAATCGTCAGAGATACGGATATTGCGAGTCATAGAAGCGATTTCAATGATTTCTATGACATAATACACAATCCGGGTATGTATGCAGCGCCACGCTTAGTCAAGATTGGATTGGGAATAGATTTTTAAGAATGTCCAAAAAGTGGGATGGAGATCAAATGATCACATTAGGAGGTCAGTCATCAATGAAGAAAATGTCTAAAATATTCCTGTTTATACTTGCTTGTCTGCTATTGAGCAGTATTATATATGGTCAGGGTAAACTTTATGAAGGTCCCGATGACCCGGCTGCAGATCCGGCGGCTATTCGCGAAGGATATATGACCGGCAACCGCGTGCTTTTATATTTTCGGAATACAACTCAGCTGTCCGATTGGCCGAAAGTGGAAGTATCCAAGTGGCCGAATACCTATGAAGGCACTAAAATGGTTGATGGTATCGGACTCTTGATCGGCGCACAGGTTTTTATTACTCAGGATACGGTGCCCGTAACTGATCCGACGCAGCGAATTTTATTGAACGCTCAGCATAAGCTGGACACCCTGTATTTTCTACAGACCCATTATCGTGAAGAGATGGATCGCGATCCGACTGGGCAGATTGAATGGGGACTATATCCGGTTTTTGGGTATTTTAATGAAAATAGTGAGTACCCTGCTATGAGCAATTTACCAAACTCATGGCCGACCGCTGGCTGGCCGGCTTCGGGTGACCAGTTGCAATGGCAAGGGGAATGGGATGGCAGATTTGGGCGCGGTGTGATCTATGCCGATCTGGAAACCTATTTTGTAGCCAACGATGCCCAGGATCAGGAGTATTTAGGGCCTGAAGATATAGTAAAATATTATCCCCGCCCGGAACGTAAAATCGGGGATAAGCGCCCGTCGGTTACAGTTCAATATGGAAAACCCTGGGGTGGGATTGGTATTCGCGTCGAGCAGCGTGGTTTTCAATGGAATAATCCTCAGGCGCGGGATGCGATTTTCTGGGAATACAATATTGCCAATATCTCGGATTACGATCTTCCGGAAATGGCTTTTGGATATTGGGTGGATAATGCTATCGGTGACAATGTCGCCGGCGCCGGTGATGATGATGAACTGGGCTTCTTTGACAGGAAAATCGATTTGGCATATTCCTGGGATATTGACGGCATTGGTCAGGGTGGTTATCCGACGGGAATAATGGGATTTGCCTATCTGGAAAGTCCGGGACTTGCTTATGATGAGATTGATAATGATGAAGATGGATTAGTTGATGAAAAGCGGGATAACCCTGCCGGAAATATAATTGGACCGACAGTTGGTATTGCCGTTCTATCTGATTTTCTGGAATTTTATCGTTTAACCGAAGAGGATCTACGCGATCATTACGAAGGCGATGAAGATCAGGATTGGCAAGATGGTGAAGACCTGAACGGGAATGGGATTTATGATGTCGGCGAGGATGCCGGCGATGATGTCGGGCTGGACGGCGTCGGTCCATCGGAATTGAATTATACCGGTCCCGATCCCGGTGAATGCAATCATATGCCGGATTATACCGAGGATGGCTGTGAGCCTAATTTTGCCGCTACCGATGTCAGTGAATCGGATATGGTGGGCTTGACCTCTTTTCAGTTGTTTCCGATTCAGCCGCACCGACCTCCTTATACCAAGTGGTTCCGCAATGATAAATCCATGTGGGAGGTCGTCGGCTCGGATACACTGATTGAGTATCTTGGCAATATCTCTAATCTTGTGGAAACCTTTGCATCCGGACCATTTCCGCTTTATCAGGGGCGCACCGAGCGTATTTCAATGTCGGAGTTACATTCTTTTGATCCGCTTGAAGGGCTGAGTTCCGATGAATACTCTGCACCGGCGTTGTTTGAATTAAAGCGCATCGTGCAGGTGATTTATGAAAAGGATTACCGTTTTGCCCAGCCGCCGAAAATGCCTACCCTGACGGCTACAGCCGGCGACGGGAAAGTGATCTTAACCTGGGATGATATTGCCGATACGAAAACACGGGATCCCTTTGTAGGAAATGTAAACGATTTTGAGGGCTATAAACTATTCCGTGCTACAGACAAAAAAATGTCTGACGCCGAAGTGATTACTGACGGTTACGGTACGCCTATGTTTAAGAAGCCGATTTTTCAGTGTGATATTAAAGACGACCGCACCGGTTTTACGGATTTTGGGCTGGTGAATGGCATGGGTTATAACCTGGGTACTGATTCCGGAATTAGACATTATTTTATTGATACAAACGTCCAGAATGGGCGGACTTATTATTATGCAATCGTAGCCTATGATTACGGCGCTCCACATATCGGGCCCGGCATTTCACCTTCCGAAAATAATATCATTATTGAATTAGACGAGGCGGAAGAAATCAGAAATACAACGAAAAACGTCCAAATTGTGACGCCCCATCAACGGGCGGCAGGTTATGTGCCAGAAGATATTCAAATGGATTTAAACGATGATATTATCGGAACGGGAACAGTTGTTCCGGAAATTCTGGCAAAAAACAGTCTGAAACCGGGACACTTATATAAAGTTAGCTTTGGCTTGGATACTCTTGGCGTTATTGACAAATATGATCATGGAGTTTATTATACCAATAATAGTATAAATGTTTTTGATGCAACAGATTCTGTCGTCATTTACAAGGAAAATCCGGATAGGTTTCCCGGAACGAATCTCGTATATGACGATACTCTCGATAACTGGTATATCAATACTCTCAATGTGATCAATACCGATGTGTTCGACGGTTTACGGTTGAATATTCAAATATCAGTAAGAACAGCCACCTTTGATTATGGAAATTCCGGCTGGATTGTCGGAAGCTCGCCAATCAATGTCACTCCTACAAAACGGGAGTCCAAATTTTTCTCCTGGGATTACGATATCATTTTCAGTGATGAAGTCAAATATACAGGGCAGGGAAGCGCCTCACGAATTCGAGATGTCAACGATACTCAGATTCGACGGGATTTGCTGACGACGGAAGACTTCAATTTCTACGTAGTCAATAAAACGTTTACTGATTCGGTGGAAGTTCTTGATATGGTTGTGCATGATCTGGATAAAAACAGTCAGTTTGATATATTAACCGATAAAATCTATGTTGGGCCGCTTAACTCAGATGGTAAATGGGCCGGCGCCGTATTTGCCATTGATTTTATCGGAACTTTCGGAGATAGTACCCTCCTTCCTCAACCCGGAGACGTTTATCATGTAACTTTTAACCGACCTTTCTTTAAAACAGACTCAATTGCGTTTACCGTGGCGACTTACGATTCTCTGGATAAACAAGACCTTAAATATACCATGAAAGATATTAAAGTTGTCCCCAATCCCTATGTGGCAACTAATGCCATGGAACCATCGGTTGCAAACTGGTTTTTAAATCAGCGCCGGCGCTTATTGTTTACCAATTTACCGGCTCAATGCACGATTAAAATATTTACCGTCAGTGGTGTTTTAGTGGACAAAATTGATGTAAATAATAATTCCGACGACGGTATCGCGCACTGGGATATGCTGACCAGTGAAAATCTTGAGATCGCCGCGGGAATGTATATATATCACGTGCAGTCCAAGTTGACTAACGATGAGAAGGTTGGCAAATTCGCCGTAATAAAATAGAAGATATGGGTATCTATGATGACTGTGGGAATGAAAGGTGATAAAATGAGATTTGGAAATTTATTTAAAAGTCTAATAATATTGGCGCTGTTGACTTATATAGTAAGTCCGCAATTATATGCACAAAAACCTTACCGGGTAGGTACGACAGCAGCAAACTTTCTAGAAATTGGCGTCGGCAGCGATGGAAATGCGATGGGAGAAGCCTATGTCAGTATGGTTGGTAAATTATCCTCAATCTACTGGAATCCTGCCGGTCTGGCGTTTATGCGACAGAACGAAGCCCTGTTTATGTATCAACCCTGGATCGTAGATATTAACTCGTCCAGCGCTGCCTTTGCATATCTGCTTCCCTCTGTCGGTACGCTGGCATTTGGATTCAATCACGTGGGCTATGGCGATATGGAAGTTACCACTTTAGAATCGCAGGATGGAACGGGTGAATTTTTCAACGCTAATGATTATAATTTTACCGTTACATATTCTAGGAAACTGGCTCAGTGGTTTGCTTTTGGAGCTTCGGCTAAATATATCAGCTCGCAAATCTGGCATACCAACGCCAGCGCCATGGCAATCGACATCGGCGTTATTGTAAATTCCGGTTTTTTCTCGGTCACCGGGAAAAAGAATGACGGCATGCGGATTGGAATGAGCATCTCAAATTATGGCACGAAAATGCAATATAACGGCATGGATTTGTTATTCCCAATTGATATTCTGCCCGATGAAGCCGGGAATTACAGCGCGGTCAAGGGGCAATTTAAACCGCAAGAATGGGAACTGCCGTTGATTTTCCGGATCGGCGTATCGGTGCAGCCTATCGTTTTTAGAAATCAGCGCTTGACGCTTGCCGTCGATGCCTTACATCCAAACAACAATGCCGAATCGGTTAACGTAGGCGCCGAATATGAAATGACGATTCCCGGAACGGGCAGTTTTAGTCTGCGAGCGGGTTACAAATCGCTTTTTATGGAAGAAACTGAATTTGGAATGACTTTCGGTGGCGGACTGCTGTTACGGTTTATGAATAATCTGGGGTTAAAGGTCGATTATGCATTTAAGCCGGTCGGAATCCTTGGAAATACACATTCATATACGCTGGGACTAATTTTTTAACCGACCAATCAAAAAATAAATTAACTAAATTTTGATATGATTGATTTAAGAATTATGCCCTTGAGGCACTTACCCCCAATCCTGTTTTGGGGGTCTTTTTTAAAAGTTAACCACTTTTTAGCAATTTGAGGATTTATGAAATACGGATTGAGATTACCGCAATACTCTTTATTAATGTCTGTTTTTGGAGTAATACTGTTTTTCAGTTGTAGCGAGAAGGAAGATCAAATACCTGACGAAAAAATTCTTGCCAGAATCGGGAATAAAACTATCGCGGTCAATGAATTTATACGCCGGGCTGAACACACTATCCGACCAGCTTATTGCAAACAGGATAATTATATTCATAAAAAGATCATTTTGAATTCCCTGATCGCGGAAAAACTTTTTGCGCTGGAAGCGGGCTTGGATAATGAATTAGTTAAGAATGAAGAGTTCCGGAATTATATCCGGGGCAGGCAGGAACAGGCTATGCGCCAGTACTTTTACTACGACAGAGCCTATAATAAAGTCGAACCCGATACCGCCGAGATTAAAAGAGTTTATAAACTTGCCGGAAGAATCTACAGGATTCAGTATCTGCGTCTGCCCGATGAGAATTCCGTATCTGCCTTTATGAAACTTCATAGAGAGGGTGGAATACCGTTCGATTCATTGGCGATGGATATTTTAGGCGATTCAACCATACCGGAGCGTCAAATCAATTTTAACGATGATCTGAGCAACGAGTTTTTCGATCTTTTTTATTCGAAGCCCCTGGAAAAGGATCAATTGATTGGTCCGGTTAAAAATGAAGATGACAGCTTTTTGATAATGAAAGTCGCCGGCTGGAAGACCCGGGTCGTCATTAGCGATAAAGAAATTAAACAACGGTGGAATGATGTCCGCGATAAATTAAAAAATATTGCAGCAAACCAGCTGTATAATCAACAAGTCTCCGAACTGATGAAAGGGAAAAGATTAAAATTTACCGAAGATACATTCTATCAACTTACGGATATTCTGGCGCCGCTATACATGAAAAACATACAGGATAAAAAAGAGGCATTCAACCAGAAGTTCTGGAAAAAAGAGGTGGAGGTTGATTTTGACACCACCTATGACCAGAGCATTGAATCACTTCGGCACAAACCGTTATTTACGCTGGATGGAATTGTGTGGACTGTCGCTGATTTTGAAAAAGCCTTACAGTCCCATCCGCTGGTTTTTCGCAAGCGTCAATTCAGCAGTAAGGAATTTCCCGAGCAATTTAAGTATGCCGTTGCGGACCTGGTTCGGGATATCCAGATCAACCGGGAAGCCTACAAGGTGGGTTATAATAATGTTCCCGTTGTTAAAAATTATGCCAACATGTGGCATGATGATCTGGTGTCTATGCACTGGCGAAATGAATACCTTAAACGAGCTGGGTTTCAGGGCAATTTCGGAGATAATTATATGGAAGCGATTGAAGATTATCTGAATCCTTATGTGGATAGTCTTCAACAAAAATATAGTGATCTTATAGAAATTAACACCGATGCTTTTGAAAAAATTGATCTTACTAATATTGATATGTTTGCAATTCAGAGAAATGTGCCTTATCCGATTGTCAGTCCGAGTTTTCCCATTTTAACAACGGATAATAAGTTGGATTATGGTAGAAAAATGATTATTGAATAAAATAATTTGAATGGGGTTAAAAGAGTAAAATGAAGAAAATCACACTCCTGTTCTTTCTATTTTTATCTTTTGGAATGGGTAAAGAATTTAAAGGCGCCGAGCTGCGGACAAAAGACACATTTACCTACGGGCGTTTTGAGGTGAATTATAAAGCATCCAAAGGCGCCGGACATACGTCAACTTTTTTCACCTATCACGAATTGGGTAGCGCAGGCATTGCCGATTGGAACGAACTGGATATTGAGATAATAGGTCGATATACTGATGATATTCAGTTTAACGCCATTACTCCGGGACAAAGTAACCATGAACATCATCAGTGGTTGAGATTCGATCCCACGGTCGGCTTTCACACTTATGCATTTGAATGGACGCCTGAATATGTCGCCTGGTTTGTTGATGGCGAGGAGGTTTACCGTCAGACCGGTGAACATGTGGCTACCCTGGATAAGGATCAAAAGATCATGATGAATATCTGGCCTCCGGCTTATGCATCTTGGGTAGGCGTTTTGGATAACCGCATGTTGCCGTTCTTTGCTTACTACGATTGGGTGAGTTATGCGTCTCATTCTCCAGGAGCCGGGAATTCGGGAACCGGTAATAATTTCACCTTTCAGTGGCGTGACGATTTCGATGAATGGGATACGAATCGCTGGGCTAAAGCTTCACATACCTGGGATGGAAATAACAGCGACTTTGTACCTGATAATTGTGTGTTCCGGGACAGTAAAATGGTTCTCTGTTTAACGGACGCCGACAATATCGGTTATGTTGACCACAATACACCGTTTATGCTTTGGGCGAGATACGATTCCGATACCGTTACCGTGATGTTTTCTGAAGAAATAACTTTAGAAAGCGCTGAGAAAGTCTCCAATTACCGCATCACCGGGGTTACTATCACCCAGGCGTTATCACAACCGGATCACCGGTCGGTTAAATTAGCAGTTACCGGAATTGATCCGGAAAATACATACAGTGTTGTGGCGCTGGGAATAAAAGATATTTCGCCAACTCCAAATACATTAATGGGGCAATCCCTGAATATCCAGATGCCGCCGAAGTGGAATTACCCTCTGAAAATCAATATTGGGGGTGATGCTTACAGTGAATGGCGGGGTGACCAGAATTGGTCTGATGATAGGGATTATGGACAAATCGGTGGCGCTGACGGTCATTTTCCCGGACAATCGATTTCAGGAACAACGGATGATGTAATCTTCCAATCGGAGCAAAGGGGGCTCGTAAAATACCAGGTTCGGCTTCCCCGGGGGAGATATAATGTATCGCTGATGATGTCTGAAAATTATTTCAATGAATCCGGGAAACGGATTTTTGATATCAATGTTGAAGGAATCTATATCGCCCGGAATCTGGATTTGTATGCCGAAGTCGGCGCACATGCGGCATATACCATAGCCGTAAACGATATTGTTGTACAGGATGGGATTCTGGATATTCATTTTGGTAATATTATTGATTACAGCTTACTGAATGGACTGATTATCGAAGAGGTGCCGACGGCTGTGGATGATGGAAGTTCCACAATTAGCGATGAATTTTACCTGGGGCAGAATTTCCCGAACCCCTTCAATCAAAGGACAACATTTCGTTTTAGAGTGCCACGGGATTCAAAAGCCTCGATATCAATTTTTGATATGCGCGGCTCAAAAGTCGAATCTTTTTTGAATGAAAACCTTGCCGCCGGTAGCTATGTAAAGACCTGGAATGCCCCGGTTTCCAGCGGAATATATTTTTATAAACTTGATGTATCTTCACAAGGTAGAGTCTTTAGCGATATAAAGAAGATGGTATTACTTAAATAACTGAAAAATATTATAAGGGAACAAACAGTCATGAAATCCACTTTCAAATTTTTAGTCACACTTGCTTTTATCATTACAATAATTTTGGGTCAGCATCTCAAGGATGTTGAAATCGAAGTAAAAGTTAATGACCTGCTTCACCAAATGACCTTCGCCGAAAAGGTTGGGCAAATGACCCAGTTCAGCGGCACGAATAAGCGGTATGAGCAGATGATCCGGGAAGGAAAAATCGGATCCTTACTGAATGTCATTGGTGCTGAAGAGAATAATCGTCTTCAGAAAATAGCAGTGGAAGAATCCCGTCTCGGAATTCCGCTGGTTATTGGTCTTGATGTGATTCACGGATACCGGACGATATTTCCGATTCCTCTTGCGGCTTCGGCGAGCTGGGATACCGTTTTAATTCGTAAAGCTGCTGAAATCGCAGCAAAAGAAGCGGCATCCGCCGGAATTCACTGGACTTTCGCGCCAATGGTGGATATTGCCAGGGATGCTCGTTGGGGAAGAATTGCGGAAGGCGCCGGAGAAGATCCATTTTTGGGTTCTGCAATGGCAAGAGCACAGGTCTTAGGATTTCAAGGGAAAAGTTTAGCAGATCCTTTAACTCTCTTAGCATGTGGGAAACACTTTGTTGCTTATGGGGGTGCTGAAGGTGGAAGAGATTACAATACGGTTGATATTTCTGAACGAACACTGAGAGAGATTTATTTGCCACTTTTTAAAGCGGCGGTTGACGCCGGTGTGGGTACGCTTATGAGCGCCTTCAATGAAATCGGCGGCGTTCCTGCTTCCGCTAATCAATTCACCTTACAAACAATTCTTAAAGGAGAATGGGGATTTGACGGTTTTGTCGTCAGTGACTGGAATTCCATTGGTGAACTGGTTGCTCACGGCATTGCTAAAGATCGATTGGAAGCCGGAGTTAAGGGATTAACCGCCGGTGTCGATATGGATATGGAGGGACGCTGTTATACAATTGATATGGAAGCGCTCGTTGCTGATGGAACATTATCGGAAGAGTTAATTAACGATGCTGTTCGACGGATATTACGAATCAAGTTCAAGTTAGGACTGTTTGAGCATCCCTATATTGATGAAAGCATACAAAAAGAATTGATCCTGCATCAGGATCACATTCAGACGGCGTTGGAGTTGGCGCGGGAATCCATTGTTCTTCTGAAAAATAAAAGGGACATCTTGCCTTTAAACAGGAAAGAGCTTAATACAATTGCGCTCATTGGACCTTTAGCGGATGATAAAGATGCACCGCTCGGTACCTGGAGATGTCAGGGAAAACAGGAGGATGTGGTCACTGTTTATGAAGGATTGAAAAATAAGTTGGGCGATGAGGTGAAAATAATTTATGCCAAAGGTTGTGACGTCAAAAACAATAGTCGAACCGAATTTAATAAGGCAATTAAGGTTGTCCGCAAAGCCGATATTGTCGTGATGGTGATGGGTGAAAGCGCCGATATGAGTGGTGAAGCGGCATCCCGGGCTGATCTGAGTTTACCCGGTGTTCAGGCTGAATTATTAAACGCAATCGCTGAAACAAACAAACCGGTTGTACTGGTTTTAATGAATGGCAGACCTCTGACGCTGAGCAATGTGGAATCGAAAGTGACTGCCATTGTGGAAGCCTGGCATCTCGGAATACAGCACGGGAATGCGGTTGCCGATGTATTAGTTGGTGATTATAATCCTTCTGGGAAATTAACGGCAACGTTTCCCAGATCGGTGGGTCAAATACCAATTTATTACAATCATAAAAATTCCGGAAGGCCGAATAATCCTTCGGATAAATTTACCTCAAAGTACATAGATTTACCATCTTCACCCTTGTATCCATTTGGATATGGACTCAGTTATACGAAATTCAAATATTCTGATATTAAAGTGCTAAATAATCGCTTATTATCTTCAGATGAATTAGTCGTGAGTGTCAATGTGAAAAATGTGGGGAAACGCGATGGTGATGAAGTTGTTCAACTCTATATTCGGGATATGGTAGGCAGTGTTACCAGACCGGTCAAGGAATTAAAAGGATTTCAACGTGTGGCTTTAGAGGCAGGTGAACAAAAAACCGTTCAGTTTCGGGTGCCGGTGCAGGAACTGAGGTTTTATGATTCGGATATGAAATACACAGTAGAACCCGGTGATTTCAGCGTTATGATCGGCGGAAATTCTGTAGAAGGGTTGACAGCGAATTTTAAAGTTATTAGTTTGAAATAGGGAGAAAATTAACCGGTGAAAATTTTGAACAGTAAAAATATCGCTTTACTCATAAGCATTATTGCTATTATTGGTTGTGCTCAGAATAATGCAATCACCAAGAACAATGATGAAAACGACTCTATCCCGGTTCCCGATGGCTGGGAACTGGTCTGGAACGATGAATTTGACGGAGATACGATTGATTTTGATAAGTGGGAACATGAGGTCAATGCCCATGGCGGGGGCAACAATGAATTGCAATATTACACCGACCGGTCACAAAATTCCCGGGTTAAAGATGGATTGTTGACTATTCAGGCATTGAAGGAAACCTTTACAGGCCCGGAAGGCGCCCGGGAATATACATCTGCCAGATTGCGCACTAAAAACAGGGGTGATTGGAAGTACGGGCGGTTCGAGGTCAGGGCCAAACCGCCCTACGGTCGGGGACTTTGGCCGGCGATCTGGATGCTGCCGACCGATTGGATTTATGGCGGCTGGGCTGCCAGTGGCGAGATCGATATTATGGAGTTGGTTGGTCATGATCCCGCAACTGTTTACGGAACGCTGCATTACGGAGGAGCTTATCCCGACAATGTCCATACGGGAGCTTCATATAAACTCGGTTTTGGCAATTTTGCTCTGGATTTTCATGTTTTTGCATTGGAGTGGGATGCTACGGAAATACGTTGGTATGTTGACGATAGTCTCTATCAGATACAAACGGAGTGGTATTCACAGGGTAATGATTACCCGGCGCCTTTTAACCAGCGTTTTCATTTGCTGCTGAATGTAGCGGTAGGCGGAAACTGGCCCGGCAATCCCGATAATACTACATCTTTTCCGCAGAGAATGGAAGTTGACTATGTGCGCGTATACCAAAAAACAGACTAAAATGAAAACTTCTCGTTTTGGGTTTCTGGCGCTTGCTTTGGTAATCACACTTTTTAGTGTGACATGTAATGAAAACACCAAGCCTTTGACCGACGAGACGGAAATTTATAAAAATCCAAAATATTCAATCGATGAGCGCATAAATGATTTGCTGTCACGAATGACTTTGAGTGAAAAAATCGGTCAAATGATCCAGATTGACCGTGGCTTCCTTGAGAAAGAGAGCGATATCAAGGACTATTTTATCGGCAGTATTTTAAGCGGTGGCGGCTCATCGCCTTCGCCTAATGAACCTTCAGTCTGGGCGGATATGGTTGATAATTTCCAGAAACAGGCAATTAGTACACGTCTGGGGATTCCGCTGATTTATGGCATTGATGCCGTGCATGGTCACAATAATGTGCACGGTGCGGTCATTTTTCCCCATAATATCGGAATGGGCTGTACACGAAATCCTGAATTAATTCAACAGGCAGCGAGAGTGACGGCGAGGGAGGTTGCCGGGACGGGAATCCACTGGACCTTTTCACCCTGCATTGCCGTGGTCAGAAATGAGCGCTGGGGGCGAACCTATGAAGGATTTGGAGAAACCCCGGAATTGGCGGAAATGATGGCTGAAGCGGCGGTCAGGGGCTATCAGGGAGATGATCTTTCCGACAACACCTCGATCTTAGCTTGCGCCAAACATTTTCTCGGCGATGGCGGCACAACTGATGGCCACGATCAGGGAAGCACCGAGGTTGACGAAGCCACTATGCGACTCCTGCATCTGCCGGGTTATATTTCGGCGGTGAATGCCGGAACGGGTTCGATCATGGCGTCTTATAACAGCTGGAATGGTGAAAAAATGCACGGTAATCAATATTGGTTGACGACTGTGCTGAAAGAGGAACTGGGTTTCGAAGGCTTTCTCGTTTCCGACTGGAGCGGGATCGATCAGTTACCCGGTGATTTTGCCAGTGATATAGAGACGGCGGTGAATGCCGGTATTGATATGGTAATGTTGCCGCAGCGATACAAGGAATTTATGCTGACGACGCTTGATCTGGCGAATCAGGGCAAAATTTCGATAGAACGGATTGATGATGCAGTCTCCAGAATATTACGGATGAAATTCGCTCTCGGACTTTTCGAATCGCCCTTTACCGACCGCTCGCTTACCGGTACAATCGGTTGCCAGGAACATCGGAACGTTGCCCGGGAGTGTGTTCGCCAATCGCTGGTGTTATTGAAAAATGAAAATAGCACATTACCGATTGCCGATAGCGTAACCCATATTCATGTAGCGGGGAAAAATGCCGATAATCTGGGCCATCAATGCGGCGGCTGGACGATTTCCTGGGGGGGTGGATCCGGCAATATTACCATCGGGACTACGATTTTAGAAGCCATCCGGCAACGCGCGGGCACAGGGGTAGAGGTAACCTTTTCCAGTGATGGTCTTGGGGCGAGGAATGCGGATGTTGCCATTGCCGTGATCGGGGAGACTCCCTATGCCGAAGGAAGTGGCGATCGCAGCGATCTGAGTCTTTCATCGGAGGATATTTCAACCGTAATTAATCTGAGGTCTTTTGGTATTCCCACGATTGTCGTGCTTATTTCCGGTCGACCGATGATTTTAGATAATATAGTGCTTTACAGCGACGCACTTATCGCTGCCTGGCTGCCGGGAACAGAGGGGCAAGGCGTTGCCGATGTGTTGTTCGGCGATTTTGCACCGACCGGGAAATTATCCCACACCTGGCCGCGCAGCATGAGCCAAATACCGATTAACTATGGCGACATTGATTATGACCCGTTGTTTGAATACGGGTTTGGATTAACATTTCCAAAAAAATAAAAATCAATTGATGTAAAAAACAGGAATATAATGAAACGAATTATTATTAATATCATTTTCCTGGTTGTTTTAGCCTTTCAACCCGCTTTTGGTTTTTTCAAAACTCTGGGGCTGGATATTGTTGATTCCGACGGGAACAAATTTATACTGAAAGGCTACGGACTTGGCGGCTGGCTGGTTCCCGAGGGTTATATGCTGCATGTACCGGGCTATGGTTCACCAACATCAATACGCAATAAAATTATCGATCTCATCGGCGAAGATGGCACTAATGAGTTTTTTGAGCTCTACCGTAAAAATTACGTGGCTGAAAAAGATATTGAGTTGATAGCTGAGTGGGGTTTCAATTCGATTCGCCTGCCCTTTCATTATCAGTTATTTTCGCCGATCGACTCACCCGGAGTTTTCATTGAAGATGGTTTTGAAATCATCGACACGTTGCTGGTCTGGTGTAAAAATAATAATCTCTATTTGATTCTCGATATGCACTGCGCTCCCGGTGGTCAGAACGACGGCAATATCAGTGACAGCGATGGGGAAGCCAAACTCTGGACGATTCCCTCTAATCAGGAGCGTACCATCGAGATTTGGAAACGGATTGCTGAACGCTATGCCAGTGAAGAATGGATTGTCGGTTACGATCTGCTGAATGAACCGGTTTTACCACCCGGATTCAGTGGCGCCGATTTGCGCGATTTTTATATTCGGTTAAAGGATGCGGTTCGTGAAGTAGACTCTAATCATATCATTTTTATTGAGGGTAACTGGTATGCGACGGATTTTAACGGTTTGACTCCGCGCTTCGATGCGAATATGGTGTATGCGTTTCACAAGTATTGGAATGAAACCGATCTGGCTTCAATCCAAACCTACCGAAATATGCGCCTCCAGAGCATTACTCCTCTCTGGTTGGGCGAAACCGGCGAGAACTCCAATCCCTGGTTTTATGAGACCGTGCAGCTGATGGATCAGCAGAATATTGGTTGGAATTGGTGGGCGCACAAGAAATTCAATACGATTACCAGTCCACTATCGGCAGTGATTCCTTCTGAATACCAGCAGATTATTGATTACTGGAAAGGCAATGCTGCCAGACCGTCGGCAGAATTTGCCCGCACGGCTTTATTTAAAATGGCTTCAAAACTCGAACTGGACAGATGCGAACTCCATTCCGATGTCATTGCCGCTATAACGGATCCGGATTTTGGGATTACCTCCAAACCCTTTAAAGTTCATATTGTACCTGGTACGATAATGGCAGTTGATTACGACTACGGTACGAATGGAATTGCCTATCACGACGTTGAGTTCAAAAAGATACGCTGGGATGCCGATCAGCCCTGGAATAAAGGGTATCAGTATCGCAATGATGGGGTGGATATAGAAAAAAGCAGCGTACTTGGCGCGAATGATTATAATATTGGCTGGATCGAAGATAATGAGTGGGTCAGATATACGGTCGAAATCGTCTATTCCGGGAAATATAATATAGATTTCAGCGTCGCCGGTACTTCAAGCAACGGCAGAATACAGATGAAAGTTGACGGTCAGATTGTGTTGAACACGCTAATTGTACCTGACACAGGCGGCTGGCAAAACTGGCAGAAAATAACCGAAAACGGTGTCTATTTGCCTAAAGGAACGCATGTTATTGAAATACTGTTTCTGAGGGGGGGATTTAATTTTCAGAAGATGGAATTTACTTCTGCGGATAATTCCATTATTGAGAAGGTGACGTCCTATTTATATCTCGGGAAAAATTATCCCAATCCCTTTAACGATCAGACGACAATCCCGATTGTTTTGACCAGACCTAGCGAAGTGAAACTCAACATTTTTGATCTTCAGGGGAAGCTGGTGCGAAATCTTTACGGCGGTAAGATGGTTCAGGGGTTAAATGAATTGTTTTGGGACGGTAGGGACAACACGAGTAACCGGGTAAGTGCCGGCGTTTACTACTACCAGATCACCGTGGATACGACGAATATAAAAGTCAAACCGATGCTTTATCTTAAATAAATCAGGGCAGCTGAATCAGAGCATTTAGTAATTGTTGCCTCCATTTTCCTGCCGAAGCGTCATAAGCGCCAAAACCGGAACAAAATTCCCAATAAGCCCAACTAAACTCATTTTGCTTACATTGGTTAACCACATAGCCGGTCCAGAGAGACCGCGAATTCATATCGGCTTTGCTATAGGTGCCGAATTCGCCAATATATATCGGTCGATTGTGAACATCCGCCCAGGTTTTTATTTTAGAAAAATGTTGACTCAATTCCTCGCG
This sequence comes from Fidelibacterota bacterium, assembly GCA_016783665.1. GTDB lineage: Bacteria > Fidelibacterota > UBA2242 > UBA2242 > UBA2242 > UBA9312. The sequence goes on from JADHWC010000001.1 coordinate 70,207, forward strand.
TTGTTGTACTGTTGCCGACCAGGTAGTGCCCAGCCAGGCATCACTGCCAGCAACCCATTCGGCGCCTTGGTGAGTGAATGTGAAGGGTTCGTAATAGTGAACAGTTACGATTAGATTATTCTCATCTTCCGGCAGGGATAATTGGTTTAGAGCGCTAATCCCGCCCCAACCGGCAGTGCCGATTATGATTGTGCGATTGGGGTTTGTTTCCCGGATGATATTGATCGCTTCGGGGAAATATTGGTTCCAAAGCTCAGCTGTGAAGTTATCGTGGGGTTCGTTTAATACTTCAAAAACAAGAATGTTGGGAAAATCTTTGAAGTGAGCGCCAATTTGTTGCCAGAGAGAGAGAAAACGTTCTTTATGCTCAGCGGGTTGCTGAAATATCTCTTCATAGTGATGAATGTTAATGACAACATACAAATCATTATTGAGAGCCTGATTAACAACATGATAAACTCTACTTAAAAATGACGGTGTAATTGTATAGGGACTGTCAATAGCGGCATGAGTTGACCAGCGTATGGGAATTCGAACGGAATTGAATCCGGCGTTTTTCATAATAGAAAAATAGTCATCCCGGATTGTGATTCCCCAATCGCCTTCATTGGGCGCCTCCAGGGCATTGCCCATATTAATTCCCGGAAGTAAATGAGAATTCACTTCAAAGGGATCAACTTCGGATTCTGCTTCAGGTTTAGGATGGGTGTTTGAGTTAGAGACACACATGAACAGGAATAAGGTAATAAACAGCGTGGTTATAATTATTCTTAAAGATTTCATAATATTTCAATATTAGTGAAAAAAGACGTTATTCGCAATGCAACAAATAATGTCTTTTTCGGTTTTCAATTCATTTTACCAGAACCTTATATAAATGACGGCGAGAATAGCAAAAATGCCGATAGCGCCAACATTAAAGATATTATCGGTATGGAATAATCCTTTGTCTGCTTTAATGGCTTTGGGATCATCGCCCCTGGATTCGATCAGGGTAATGACAACTACAATGGAACTCAATAGCAGGAACACAACGCCCATACGGTTCAGAAAAGGTAGGCTGGGAATCAATGCTTTAATTCCAATAGATAAAGGAATGGTCAATACTGCCGCCCAGAGAGCTGAATTGGCAGTGGCTTTTTTCCAAAATAGTCCGAAGATGAAAATAGCGAAAATGCCGGGACTAATGAAGCCGGTAAATTCCTGGATGAACTGAAACGCCTGTTCAAGGGATGAAAGCGTCGGAGCGATCAATACCGCAATGACTAACGCCACGGCGCTGGCAATTCGTCCGGTCAAGACCAACTGGGATTCCGAAGCATCCTTTTTAATCAATTGCTTATAAATATCCATTGAAAAAATGGTTGCGGTACTGTTGACCATGGAACTCAAAGAAGATACGATGGCGGCGATTAATGCGGCAAACGCCAGACCTTTGAACCCTATGGGTACAAAAGTGCTCAACAGCCAGGGATAGGCTTCGTCGGGTTTTGCGATGTCGGCTTTAAGAACGAAGGCAACGATGCCGGGAATTACCACGATTAACGGTGTGAGGATTTTCAGATAACCGGCGAACATCAGACCGCGCTGAGCCTCATTGATGTTTTTAGCGGCCAGGGCGCGTTGGGTAATGTATTGGTTACAGCCCCAATAAAAGAAATGCGCCATCCACATGCCTCCTAATAAGACGCCAAGACCAGGCAACTCTTTAAAGTTTGGATTGGATTTATCCAGAATCATATCAAATTTTTCCGGCGCTTGACGGACCAAATCTACGAATCCTGCGAGAACACCATTGCCACCACTGACGGCATTCAAGGCGAAAAACGTGGTGACCAATCCACCGGCAATTAATATGGTTACTTGTACGACGTCGGTCCATGCCACGGCTTTTAAACCTCCGTAGATAGTATAGAGCGCCGAAAAAACGGCTAAGCCGAGAATACCATAGTACAACGGAATTCCCATAATTGTCCGCAGAGCCAGAGCGCCGAGATAGAGCACGGAAGTTAAATTCACAAAGACATAGAGCAGCAGCCAAAAGACCGCCAAACCGGTGCGAACACGATGGTCATAACGGATTTCCAGCAGCTGTGGCATGGTATAAATACCCTCCTTGAGAAAAATGGGGAGGAAAAATTTAGCAATGACGATCAAAGCGATGGCGGCGGTCCATTCATAGGTGGCGATTCCCAGACCGATTACATACCCTGAACCGGACATTCCGATAAACTGCTCGGCGGAAATATTGGCGGCGATTAGCGAGGCGCCGATCGCCCACCAGGGCAAGGATTTACTTGCCAGGAAATAATCGCTGGAATCCTTTTTGTGCCCTTTTTTCTCACGGGAGACCCAAAGTCCCAGGGAAATGATAAATACGATATAACCGATAAATACAAAATAATCCAGAGTTGAAAAATTCATGCTCAAATCCTCACGTTTATGGTTGAATAATTAATTCTTATTTGATATATGATTGAGTTGATGCGGGATGGTGATGGTTTAAGTGGTAGCATATATTTCATTACAGGCTAAGGAACAAAAATTGAGCCATGTTGTGTTGGTTTTTGAATTTATTTTCATTTCGTTGTAGCTATACAATTTTCCTGTAAGAATCAAGAGATAATAATAAAAATTGGAATTTTAATTGTTATATAAAATCTTGATTTTGGAGTTTTAATATTTTGAAATTATCAAAAAGATAAGTTTTTATTATCAATTTGAAAATTGGTTTACGCCTTACGATTATTTTAGCAGAACCATTTTGTTTGAAAGTGAAGAAGTATCCGTTTGTAATTTGACAAAATAGATACCGCCGGGATTCTCCCCGGCATCCCAATGAACATTATGATATCCTGCAGCCGTCGGTTTATCTACCAGCGTTGCGATGGTTTGTCCCAAAAGATTGTGAATGGTTATGGTAACTCTTTGGGAGACGGGTAACGCATATGATATGGTAGTGCCCGTATTGAAGGGGTTGGGGTAGTTTTGGAGCAACTGAAAGTGGTTCGGAATTTCCGGGCTGTCAGAATTCGATGGAATAAGATCTTTTGACGCAATTGCGTTGGCCCAATCGCCCCGGAAAATTATCTTCTGGTCGTAAATCCGCCTGGAAAATTCACCGTACCGGATGGAAAACCCGGCGCCTACTGTAACTACCCGGGCATTGGCTTCAACAGAAAAGGCGTCGGTAAAAGACCATGAACCATCCTGCAGATTAATCGTTGTTGAGCGGGCTTCACCGGGGGCAAAGCCGATATGGGGGAAATAGGCATAATCCAAGCGATTGTTATCTATAGTGAAAGGCGAGTGGCTGGCGATTTTAGCGATAATATGTATCTGACTGGTGGAGGTTAAATCAGTTGGTATGACCGAAAGATCCAAAGAAGGCAAGACGATGGTTTCCTTGCTGAGCAGCAGGGAAATTGACTCCGACTTTAGCAATACATGCTGCTGATTATAAAATCGAAAATCCAGCACCAGGTCTTGAAGACTGTCGGCAGACAAGTAATCGATTTTTGCAGTATAGTATTCCGGCAAATTACTGGTTACGAAGAGAGCAGTTTCGCCCACACTTACGGCAAGGCTGTCAACTTCCGGCATGAGGAAGAGCTCAATGGGGATATCTGCGACATATATCTGTTGATTGCGGGGTTCTGTAATGATGGCGCGATTGTATTCCGCGAAGGCGTTCCATACCGGGCGGGGTGCTCCTTCATCGGAACCCGGATTACTGTCGAATTCGATTAGACCAAACCATTCTTCAGGGCTGTTGTCGTGAGTATAGGCGTCGCCGCCTTTCCACCAGCCGTCGTGGTATTGAAAAACACAGCCACCTTGTGCGCCGCCGTCGATCATGCTGCGGTACATGAAAAGGTCGCCAACAGTTTGTTGGGTTAGAGTATTGCCGCCGTAGCCGTATTCTTCCGAAAAAGGACCGGGCGAGACGGATAAACCGAATTCAGTGACAATAAAAGGCATATCCATTGAACGATTTTGTTTTAAATATTCGCAAAATCCCGCATAGCCATGAATGTTGCTGATAAGGACCGGGTTATAGATGTAAAGATTATAGGCACCTATCTGGAACAGATCGCTGCGGATATAATCACCGACAGTCGTATTTGATACAGATACGGGAATTCCCGGATGTTTCTGCTGTATAATATTGATGATCCCTTGCCAGAGAGTAATCAAATTTTCCGGACCACCATTATACACATCTTCAACCAGGGGTTCGTTCATAATCAGGTAGCCTATGATGCAGGAGAAGTTCTTCGAGTATGTCAGAACATCGGTTACGTGATCGAAGGTGTTATAAATGAAGGTCGGATCGCCGTAATCGCCATGGGGATCAATCCAGATGCCGAATAGAATTTTTAAACTCGATTCCTGAACAAGTTGGAGTTCCTCTTCACTTAGTGCGCCCCAAGTCCTGATAGTATTGAAACCGGCGTCTTTTATATGCTGAAGGTCAAGACGGATCAATTCCGGATTAAATTGATATTCCCAGGGAACCTGTCCCGGGCGGGTGTGGGTTTCATAACCGATCCCTTTGATAAAGAATTTTTGTCCGTCTATAATATGCCAGCCATTATTTATTTCCAAACAGAATGTATAGACAGTCATTAGAGAAATGATTATTGTGGTCAGGATTCCTTTCATGAAACTAAGATACTAAAATTTTCTCAAATATTTTAATCAAAAGAATAAAAATGCGTTGGCGCTATTCTTTCGATAAAGAATCTTAATGTAAAAGCCTGGTTTTACTGCAAGGCTTTTTTATTTACCTCCTGCTTTGAGACTATACGGCACTTCCTTTAAAATTATTATTTGTATATGTGGTTTATGCTGAAAACTCACGTTGGGAAATCAATAAGTAGTTGGGAATATTTTGAGTTGTTGCCCGTTGTCGCCTGATGGCTTCGGCCCCAAAAACAGATAAGTGAAAAAAACTATTGACAAAGACAGTATGGAACCCCTATATTAATGTAAGCGTTTACATTATTTATTCGACAAATAGAAACTTAGAGAGCAATGGCAACAATTATCGATGTAGCAAAACTGGCAGGTGTCTCTACAGCTACGGTTTCCAGGGTGATAAACGATACTGGAAAAGTCAGACCCGTGACTCATAAAAAGGTGATGAAGGCCGTTAATGAACTGAATTTCTCACCAAATGTCAGCGCTCAGATTTTACAAAGCAAACAGAGTAAGACTATCGGTATGGTTTTCCCAGATGCCAGCAGCCTTTACTTTTCAGAAATTATACGCGGTATATGCAATTACGTCAATCAATTCGGTTTTCAAATCATTATTGGCAGCGCTCATGATGAAGAAGAGGAAGTAAAAACGGTCTCACGTTTTTTAAACGGACATACGGTTGGTGGATTAGTAATTATGGCTCCCTCTTCACAGAATGATGATCTATTTACATTGCCTATAAACCATGGCACTCCCGTTGTTTTTATTTCCGTTCCTCCCGTGAAAGCCGGAACGACATCTGTTGTTCTGGACAATTTCAAAATGTCAGTTGAGATGACCAATCACCTGATAAGGCTGGGTCACCGGAATATTGGTTTTATTAATGGTTCACCACACAATTATGATTCCAAACGCCGGTATGCAGGCTATCTGAAAGCTCTCCAAGAAAATGGTATCGAGGTGAATTCTGACTTCACTGTCGATGGAAATTTTACGGAAGATTCCGGTTATAGAACCTGTTTGAAACTATGTGAATTAACATCTCGACCGACGGCAATATTCGCCGCAAATGATGCCATGGCAATTGGCGCGATTGAGGCTGTCAAAGATTCCGGTCTGCGGGTTCCAGAAGATATTGCCATCGTCGGTTTTGATGATATTTCTACCTCTCGGTATATCACACCAGCCCTGACGACAGTAAGAGTTCCGCTTTTCAATCTGGGACAGATTGTGGGCAAGACATTACTTCAAAAAATTGATACTAATTACGACAATCATATTGCGGTGACCGAACGAATTGTAATACCCCTTAAAATTATTATTCGTGAATCCTGTGGATCCAAAATAAAACAGTAATGTTATTTGATAATATAACGAGAGTAAGTTTTTTTGACATGTAAACGTTTACAATTAACAGGAGGAGAGATGAAACGATTAGTTACGATTACGATGGCTATTACGATGTTAATAGCATTGCTTGGTTTCTCCCGGAATGCATGGGCTGAAAAAGCCCATGTCGATCCATCTTACATCAAGGTGGTCTCTGTGGAAAAGCCTTTGATTATTGATGGCGTTCTCGATGAAACCGACTGGGAGCGTCGTTTTGATTATCTGGTGTTTAATCCGGATACAGTCACCGGTGATGTTGAATATGCCCCGACTGCCGGTGCATTGGTTACCGGAGCTTATCCGGATACAACGACAACTTTTGTAAAATTCATGCATGATGGATTAGACCTGTATATTGCACTGGATTCAGACGATGAATATGTAGGCAAATTTGGTAACAGTTGGGAAGGCGATGGCCTTTTTATGAAAATCAAAGATGCAGCAGGAACAGCTGTGGAGTACAAATTGTATTTCAATTTGAGTGGCGTTGATCCGGAAATTGCTTTCGAACTACCCGGAATGTATCCTAACTCTGGTTCAGGGGCTGCTTCTAAAAAGACTGGAACCGTTGTAAATGACACAACTCAGATCGATGCCGGTTACAGTGCTGAAATGGTTATTCATCTTGATGAGCTCGGATTTTCAGATCCCTATATCGATTTAGAAGTAATGATAGCGATTTTTGATCCGGATAATCACATTGATACTGATGATCCATGGAAGCCTACTGGCTCCTTTTACAAACAATGGTGGGGTAGCGAATGGGGCAGTGAATTTCGCATACTTCGCTTAGCCGATCCACCATTACGTAAAGCATTTAAAACAGAAACAGCAATAACACTCGATGGAAATTTAGATGAAGACTTTTGGACCAGTGCAGATTATGTTATTGTCGGGAAAACTAATGCTTTGAGCACCGGTGGTTTTTATATGCAGTGGGGCGATACTCTGAACAGTTATACCGACCAGAGTGATGCGAAAATTAAGTTTATGCACAAGGGTACGGATTTGTACATAGGTGTCGAATCCAATGATGCTTCCGTATGTAAATGGTCGCCGGGTTGGGAAGCCGACGGACTGTTCCTGTGGATGACCAATTACGGTGAAATTCCAGGCGGTGGCGAACGGATGGAAATCAAGGCTATGTATTTCAGCGGCACGGAAGGCGACAGTATTGTATTTGAGACCAATGCGAATGTACCGACCGGAGCAGCCGAAGGAG
>JADHWC010000084.1 GCA_016783665.1 Fidelibacterota bacterium
AGCCTGCGAACCTGTAAATATACGCCCGTCGGAAATTTTTAACAATTCCTTTTTGAGTATTCCCCTCTCATCAGCGATGGTAGTAACAAACTGGTCGAAAATATCCTGCACGACAAAATCCAATTGTTTTTCATCTTCCAGGGTAAATTCTTTATAAGGAGAGCCAATATCTTTATATTGCCCGCTTTTAACCGTTTGGACATCGATACCGATTTTATTCAATAATTCTACAGCCACGGGAAAATCGACAATTACACCAATACTCCCCACGATACTTCCTGGATTCGCCATGATTTTCGTTGCTCCAAGCGCAGCATAATATCCACCGGAAGCGCCGACGGAAGCGATAGATGCTATGACTGGAATTCCGGATTCCCTGACCCGTCTGATTTCCCGATAAATTTCCTGAAAAGCAGCCGAGCCGCCACCGGGCGAGTCGATTCTGATGATCATGCCTTTAATATTGGATCTCTGACGATACTTGGTTAATTGATCCGCAATTTTTTCCGCAGAGACAATGACTCCCTTAATGTCCACAACGGCAATATTTCCCCTGGACTTGGATATAGATGATTTTGATGACCAGTGAATGTTAGAAAAGAGGGCAAATATGACGATGGCTAAAAATACCAGGAAAATGATCGTTATAAAGCGATCGGATTTTTTCAAAATCGCTTAACTCCCAACAGTTTTATATATGACTATTTTCTGCCCGGGGTAAATGAATCGTTTTCGGTACAAATTATTCCAGGCGCGAACTTTACTTAAACCGACCCTATATGCATCGGCAATTTCGCTAAGAGTTTCCCCCTTTTTTACCACATGAATAATCTTGGTTTTCCCGGACGGTGTTGAAGAATAATTTGAAATATGTTTTTTACTCACCGGTATCTTTAATTTCTGTCCCGGATAAATGAACCGTTTCCCATAGAGGTTATTTATAGAGCGAATTTTACTTAATCCCACACTATAGGACCCTGCAATTTCACTTAAGGTCTCCCCTTTTTTCACTTTATAAATCACAAAGTTCTGGGAAGTGGATATTGTACTGCTTGCATAGTATTGATTTGTAGGAATTCTTAGTACCTGTCCGACTTTTATCTGATTCTTATTCCTGATGTTATTTGATGCAATAAGCGCCGATATACTGGTTCCATATTTTCTGGCAATATAAGATAATGTCTGACCGCGCCGCACCCGATGAGTAGTCCATTGCGGTTTCTTATCTACATCGGGGATATCGGCTAATTTATCGGCTAATCCAGTCCCTTTTCCAACCGGTACCCGTAAAATATATTTATTATTTCCCGGAGGAGATATCCATCGTCTTAATTCCGGATTATATTGTTTGAGCAAAGTTGATGATACACCACTTACTCTGGCAATATCCTCAAATTCATAAGAGCGGTCTATGACTACTTCATCCCACTTCCACATGTCTTCGGGTTTGTTTTCAAAGCCATACTTCCCAGGATCAAGAGCAATAGTAATCCCAGCCATCAATGTAGGCACATAGTTCCGGGTTTCTCTGGGCAGCGACCGTAATTTCCAGTAATCACGGGTACCTTCCCTGCGGATCGCGCGCCAAACCCGCAATTCACCGGTATTATAGGCTGCCAGCGCTAAAAACCAGTCGTCAAATTCTTCGTATAGTTTCTTCAGATATTTCGCCGCAGCATAAGTTGATTTAATAGGATCCCGGCGTTCATCTACCCACCAGTTTCTCTTTAATCCATATATCGCTCCCGTAGAGGTAATAAACTGCCATGGACCAGACGCGTGGGCGTAAGAATATGCCACCGGATTAAAACCACTTTCAATCAGCGCCAAGTAGAACAGCTCATCAGGCAAACCGTACTCTCGTAATATCGGCAACATATGTTCTTTATAGAGTCCCGCATTATTTAGCCATTTTTGGAAGCGTTCGCTTTCCCGCGCAGAAAAATATTCAATAATTCGATCGATCTGTTTAGAACTCACCAGTGGTAAATGACCCTGTCTGTCATCAATTATCAGGAGCGTATCATGGGCTAATGCAACCGTGTCGAGAATCACTTCAATTAATTCTTCTTCGATAAAAGCCGCGCCATAGGTTCCCGAATCACCGTTCAGGTAACTGTAACTTTCCTGAAAATCAAATGTGATTTTTTCATAAAACCGGTTAAACTCATCCTGCTGCAAAAGTGTCAGTGTATCGAGTCCGCTAATTTCAGCCATAATCTCAAAGCTTCGATCAAAGCAAAATTTTACCTCGGATGTATCTTCAAAATGTGCTGCAATAAGCGCATCTACATAAAAGGTTTTCGCCTCGGCAAACATCAGGTCAAACAGATCGGGTCGTGAATTATCCAATTCCTCATAACCAGGTGTGGAAACAGACATAGCGGTCGAATCCTCAGTCCCGGAATAAGCATTATTACTTAAAATAATACCAGATAAAAGAATCGCTAAAGATGTATGTTTAATAATTTTCATATTCTATAATAGTTTAATTCGAATTTACAGTGGGAAAATTATACTTATAACAGCTCATAATCAAGGTGTTTATTTTAATTTGGACAAAATCGTATCGATAATATCTGTTGTCGATTTCCCTCGAACAAATGGAATGATTTTCACCTCATCCACAATATCTCTGCCAACAACCTCATCGGGTTTATAATCTTCACCTTTTACGAGGATGTTTGGTTTGATCTGCCGGAGTAGTTCAAAAGGCGTCTCTTCATCAAATAAAACAACATAATCTACCATTTCAATTGCTGCTAATAATCTAGCCCGATCCTGTTCGGTCAAGATTGGACGATCCGGTCCTTTAATTTGTTTCACCGACGAATCAGAGTTCATTCCAACAATCAAAACATCACCATACGATTTTGCTTTTTCAAGCAATTCCAGATGACCAATATGAAGAATATCAAAACAACCATTGGTAAAAACAATGCGTTTATTTTCTGCATTCAATGATCGGATTATTTTTTCCGCTTCAGGTCGTGTTATTATTTTCTTGTCGATTTGCATATTCCTCCAGCGGACACAATTTACAAAGATTTAGATCACAAAACCTGTGATTAAGTTCAATCGATCCCTGAATTAAGTAATTTTTATTAAAGAAATTTAATGGTAAACTCAATCGTTGAGTCCACTTTTTAATAGAACTCGGTATTTCCCCTTTTGGGACGCTCATGTTCAAATAAGCAGTTTTTTCCATCAGGCTCTTATTATTTTGCAATAAAGCAATCGCCCTGACAAATGGCAGCAATACATTCACTAATAAATCCATTAATCGACGATCTCCAATAAGAGCATTTCCGTACTGGTTAATAAAAAACGGATGATTTTTCCATAAACCGGCAGGCTGCTGGAAGTAATCTCTAACCCAGCATAACATTTTATCGAAAGAACGATTTGAAGTCACCTGGTTTATCCATAGCTGCGCCGGGTAATCAGGATAAAATTTCATGAGAATCTGGGCTAATGCGGCAATCCGACGCGTCGGATAGTTTGCCGGACGGCTCCCGGCAAAATGCCATCGATAGAATTGCGATTGTATTTTAAAATGTTTTTGTATTCGTTCCCAATGCTGCCGTAAACCATCGTAATAATCCGAATATGTTAATAGATATTTTGAATTGGGAGGATCAAAAAATCCAGCCGACCCAAAAAGAACACTCTCAAGAATGATGATTCGCTCCTGCTCCGCTATACTATCAATTATTGAATAAAGTTTCGAGAGCGGCAACTGATCCGCAAACATTCGAAATGATTCTCGGTTTCGACTATATCCCAATACATCCAGCAGCATTCTATAAAAATAGTGTTCCGGTTCAACGGACATTAATTGCGAACGAATCGCCAATGCTTTTCTCTGGAAACGTATATCAGCGAATTTTTTAATAACCGATTGTAATCTCTGTTCATTGACTTCAGTCCAATTTTCACAAAAATAATCCGTTGATTTTTCGTCCATCCGATGCGAGGATAGGACCAGCACCGGTATGGTATTATGATTTTGGGTGATAATTTCTCTATTTTTATTAGCATTTATAACAACGTGAAGAATGACATTATTATAAATCGGATCCTCATGATGCTTATGATGATACCAGTCATCATTGTCAATATGGATTTCCACATCGCCTGTAATTATTTTATCACCAATAAGGATTTGAGCATTGGCAAAATCCGGTCCTTCCAGATCATTTCGTTTTCCTGTGTCGATGATACTCAGCAGCTGACCATCAGTCGTCTGAAGCCTTTTTAGAGGAAATTGTTGAAATAACCATGTTTTATACAGTGATTTCTCAAGCGGTTTGTAGATTGACCGCTTTTCCGAAATTCTATGGATGTGACAATTAATCAATATTTATTGTCTGTTTTGCTCGTAAATTTCTTTTCGCTTGACCATGGGCATCCAGACCGCCTGAATGCATTCATCGATATTGGCAAATTGATGCACATATACGGGCTTATCAATGACAATATCTACATTGCCGGGAACAACGTTAAGCGATTTATTGGGAATACAATATCTTGCTCCCATTATCGTGACTGGAATCAATGGTAAATTCTCAGCGTCCGCCAACCAGAAAGCGCCTTTTTTAAAGGGTCTAATTTGTCCGTCATGACTTCTGGTACCTTCCGGGCTAACGATGATAAAAATTCGTCTTCGGATCAGATTCTTTGAAACTTTCTTAATGGATTTTATTGCTTTATTACGGTTTTGGCGATCAATGGGAATATGATTACACAAAGCAAGGCACCATCCAAAAACCGGGACTTTAAATAATTCCCGTTTAGCCATAAATCGTGCCGGCACCTGAAGTCCCGCAACGGCTATGGGTATATCAAGGGCGCTTTCATGATTAATAATGATAACTCCCGGTCCCTTTTCCGGTATATGCTCTTTCCCGCTTACATTTAGTTTTACTCCTAATAATATCAGAACTATTCGCGACCAGACTATTAATAGCCAAGAATGCAGCGGCGGCCAAAACAGATTTAAAGCCGCCATCAGGATCGTAATCAATAGAGTAATGCTAATACTTAATATATTTCTGATCATTTTATTTACAGCTCCAGATTAACCCTACTACGTAACTTACAGATTTTATATAACGAATGTAGTCTTTACAATTGTTAGTTGAAACTATATATCTTATCATATTTCCTAAGTAACGTTATAGGGTTAATTGATTCCTGACTCTATCCGGTACGGAATAAGCATTCAATAAATCGCTTACCTCTTCTGAAGTCAATAATTTAATATCCCCAACAGCCCGGGCAATTGATAACACTTTAAACACGTGTTCTGTCCGTTCTAATTTATAATAGGCATCTCGTAAATCTGAACCAAGAGTAACAACACCGTGTCGTTCCAATAATAAAGCATCCCATTTTGAAGCGAATTCTGCAACAATCTCAGCAAATTCTTGGGTGGAAGGAGTTTTATAGGGCACTAAGGGAATTTTACCTAAGGTCACAACAACTTCCGGCATGATCAGTTCGTCCATGCCTTTTCCGATCATGGCAAATGCCGTCGCATACGGCGAATGTACATGTATAATTGAATTAATGTCGGAACGGTGTTTATAAATTTCAAGGTGCATCCGGTATTCAGAAGATGGTTTTTTCTCTCCTTCAATTCTATCACCGCCGATTTTAATTAAACCATCAGGTTCAAGTTCTCTTTTTGATACATTTGTTGGTGTTATTAAAAACGTATCTTTGCTTAGTCTATAGCTAATATTCCCGTCATTTGCGGCAACAAAGCCCTTTTGGTGGACTTTTTTCCCGATATTACAGATTTCGATCCGTTTTTGCAGTTCGGTCATCATGGCTGTGTTTTGATTATATTGAATCCGGTGTAAGGTTGTAAAATTTCCGGAATTATAATAGTGCCCTCATCTGTTTGATAGGTTTCCAGAAAGGCAATCATCAGACGGGGCGTTGCCACTCCGGAACCATTTGACGTATGAACATAAGATACTTTATTATCGGCTGTCCGGCGATATCGTATATTTGCCCGGCGCGCCTGAAAATCTGTAAAATTGCTTACACTTGAAACTTCGAAATATTTCCCAGAGCCCGGTGCCCAAATCTCAATATCATAACATTTCGCAGCTGCAAAACTAAGGTCACCCGAACATAAGGAAACTACGCGGTAATGAAGATTTAACGCCTGGAGTATTTCTTCGGCGTCCTTTAATAACGCTTCATGCTCCTCACAAGAAGTTTCCGGCGTGGTAAACCTCACCATCTCCACTTTATTAAACTGGTGAACACGGGACAAGCCACGTGTATCTTTTCCATATGATCCAGCTTCACGCCGAAAACAGGCAGAGTAGGCTGTATATTTTATTGGCAATTGACTTTCAGCAAGAATTTCATCACGATGAATATTTGTTACCGGAACTTCGGCGGTTGGGATCAAAAACAGATCATCAGTGTTATCTAAGTACATATCATCTTCAAGTTTGGGAAGCTGTCCTGTTCCGAAAGTCGATTTACGATTTGCCAGAAACGGCGGAAATATTTCCTGATATCCGTGTTTCTCTACATGAAAATCCAGCATGAAATTAATAAATGCACGCTCCAGTTTCGCACCGGCGCCTTTATAAAGAGGAAATCCGGTCCCGGATATTTTTGCCCCGCGATGAAAATCCAGAATTCCCAGCGCTTCTGCCAGATCGAGATGATCTTTTATCGGATAATCAAATACTGGTTTGTTTCCCCATTCTTTAACAAAGACATTATCCTCCTCGGATTCCCCAATTTTAACTGTTTCATGAGGCAGATTCGGAAGAGTTATCATTATGGCATCCAATTGCCCCTCAACCTGCCGAATTTCTTCATCGAGCGACTTGATTTGAATTCCGACCTGTTTCATTTCCTGAATTTTATCGTCTGCCGGTTGCTTATTCTTTTTCAACTGAGCGATTTCACCGGAAACCCGGTTACGCAGCGCTTTAAGTTCGTCACTGCGGGTAACTGCCTCCCGGCGTCTCTGATCAAGATTTAAAAGAGTATCCAGTTCATCACCGCTATTTTTTGCATCTAATCCCACTTTGAACCGTTTCGGATCCTGACGAATTTGTTTGATATCTAACATACAATCTCCATAAACAAACACTATTAATAAATATCAAATCACCTCTATGGGATAAGATAAAAAATATTTTCTATTAAGAGTAGATTTAAAATTTCTTTATTTGAATACCATAACCGGACTAATTATATGCCGCCTGGTGTTTTTTCCGGATTCCCACAAGCAAGGTTTGTACAATGATCTTCAGGTCTAAAAGAATCGACATGTTTTCAATATAGTAAAGATCGTACCGCAATTTTTCACGGACATCGTCGATACTTTCATCATATTTGTATTTTATCTGCGCCCAGCCCGTTATTCCCGGCTTTATGATTAAGCGTCTGGAATAAAACTGGATCGACTGTTCAAGTTCATTGACAAAATAGAGTCGTTCAGGACGAGGACCAACAATGCTCATGTCGCCCATCAGAACGTTAAAAAATTGTGGAATTTCGTCCAATCCTGTTTTTCTCAGTAATTTTCCCAAATGTGTAATACGCGAATCTTCTTTTTCAGCCCATTTCGGTCCGGTTAAATTCTCAGCATTATGCATCATCGATCTGAATTTGATCAGTTCGAATTCCTGCTTATTCTTGCCAATCCGTTTTTGTTTATAAAAAATCGGACCCGAGGAATCTATTAGGATTGCCAGTGCAATAATCACCCATATTGGCATGAAAACAATCAGAACCATTAGCGAAACCGCTATATCAATAATCCGCTTAAGTAACCATTCCCAGGTCTTCATGTTTGAACCGAAAAACCGGATGAGTGATACTCCATAGATGTGACTGGTTTTAAAACCGGATACCAAATTATAAAAATCAGGAAGCAGTTTAACAGAAACATTATAAAGGCTTAATACAGCTATTAGATCCATGATCGTATCGCTGTCGGAATCATCGAGAGCTATGATTGCTTCTTTTATCTTTTTCTGTTTAATAAAAGTCGGAATATCCTCAAATCCACCTAAAATGGGTATTCCCTGGATTATTTTACCAACATTACCGTTTGCATGATCATCTATATATCCAACAAGATTAAATTTAAGTACCGGAACATTTTTTATTTTTGTTGCAACATTAATCGCTCTATTGGAGGCGCCGATAATCAGGGTCGGGCGTTTTTTAAACCCTAATAAGTCATTGTTTTTTAATATACCAATTAGTAACAAACGTCCGAAACTCAGTCCCGTCACCAATAAGAAACCGTAAACAACCAATATCCTTCTCGCTATTATGATTGGAAAGTGAATTTCGAAGGTCAAAAAGAAAATGAAAAGAGAACCAAACAAAATTATTTTTATAACAGTAAAAATCTCATCGATCCGGGACGTGTCCCATTCAATCCTATATAAATCATTTGCTCCTAATAAAACGATCCAGTAAATAACGGTCCACGAAGCCCATAAGACTAACTCCCCGGATGTAAAATACCTGTAAAAAGGTAAAAACGGCACAACACGCCAATAATAGGTAATACCGAATGCGAGAACAATAAAAAGTATATCACTGAAAATAAACAACAATGTTTGAACAAATTCCGATGTATCAAAGGGGATGAATTTATTTTCTTTCTTGCTATTTCCGTTCAATAACCCATTTACCTTTCTGTTGCCATTGCTTTCACCGTTTTCAACAACAATCAGATTTTTTTTGATTTCAACGTAGCCTAAGCGCCGAATTACCATGGCTAACAATATACTACCAACGAATAATATTGTGAGTATCCCTTCGACATTCAGCCATAGAAATGAGAATCCCAGGAACCCGGCAACTATACTGAAAAAATAGATAGCTTTAACAGCATTTTTATGAGAGAACCCTATGGTCATTAAGCGATGGTGGATATGTTCCTTGTCCGCCATAAA
>JADHWC010000022.1 GCA_016783665.1 Fidelibacterota bacterium
GTTAACCTTTCAACACCTTTATCTCTGCGTTCAGCATATCGACTTGAGATTTATATTTGTAATCGAGATCGTCTTCAGGCATCATTTTTAATAGTCGTTCAGCCTTTTCGATATCACGGAGCTTGATGTAGTTTCTCACTGCATTTATGTAACATTCGTATTTCAGAAATTTGTAAGGCGATTTATCACCGCCTTTTTCAAAATATTTTGCCGCTTGTTCATAGTTTTTATTTCGTTCATCACAGGCTCCAAGACCATTATATGCCGCCGCTGTTAACATATCATACTGATCATAGTCATCGATATATTTTTGAAAATTTATTTCGGCATTTTCATAATCATCTTTAGTTATATATGTCTGAGCAAGCAGCAGGGTTGCCATACCGGCGCTTTTTGTGCCAGGGTTCTTATCAATTAATGCTTCTAACTGGAATATCGCATTATCATTGTCCCCGGAAGCTATAGCCATTTCAGCAATACCAAGTTCACCCGATGCAATTCTGTTTGCATTCTTCTTGGAACGAATCATGGCAATGCTCAATACTATTATAACTGCGACTGCGATCACAACATACATCACCATTTTGCCCTGTTCATGGATAAAATGTTCTGCTTGAGCAATTTTTTCCAAAACCGGATCCTTCTTAATCTCTTTCCGGGTAATCTTCTTTTTAGGCTTTAACATGTATTCGTCTCCTTAATCATATCAATCCGTACCCTTGCCGGGACTCGAACCCAGATCAAAGGATTAGGAATCCTCCGTTCTATCCGCTTGAACTACAAGGGCTTAAAAAAGCCTTCAAGTTTATCTCATTTAGACGGTAAAATGCAAGAAATATTCTAACTGAATTATCTATTTAACAATATTTAAGTACATTGAAGATTTATGGTCATTTACTCGATTCAATCAACAACTTTTGTGAAGGTTTTATACAAAATAAGGTTCCGCTAAATGCTATAGGTAGATGTAAAAAAAAGTAATGAACTAATCTGTCAATTAAATGATTTTAATAACCCATTTAATCGATCAGTCAAACGACTGTTTAATGACGTGTCGGTATAAACTGCTTCAACGATCTCCGGAAATTGTTTCAACTTGTAAAAATCTGATTCCCGGCAAGTAATCAAATGACCCAGAGCTTCCTTAATTGCTATTCCTAAAATGATCTGTTTTCCGGATGGTTCAAAATAGAGAAATGGACGATTAAATACTTTTGGAAAAACCGCAATCATATATGTTCCTGAATCCGGATTATACTTCAGCATAATATTCATCCGGGGTTCAAATTCATCTAACCCAAGCAAATCAATTTTGTGTCCGAAGTCCGGTACATTTGGTATTCCGGCTATTTCCCGATCAATATTTAATAAATGAGAATAAATTTGATCATAATAATCAATCGATAGTTTTTTATCATTCGAGACGCAGACATAGCAGGGACGAAGAAAATTACGGATAAAATATATAGCTATCTTATTCGTTTTAAACAGCTCGGTTGCATGGGCATCCCCGATCCTTTTTCCCTTAAGCATCTCATTTATTTGTTGTTCGCCGATTAATGTATCTTTAACACCTGCCTGAAAGTGAAAATGCGGGCTGGATGCACCTGCTAATGCGCCGTTAAAAAATATTGAGTAATCTGTCAAAAGCTCCGACAGCCGGATCATATCTTCAAAATGCCCTGTAATGAGTTGGAATTCATGTTTAATGGAAGAGATCGTCAAATCGCCGGGAATAGTGATCCCGGGATTTGCCAGGATAATATACCGGTCATCAAGAGTCAGCGCTCCTTTCTGCTCTTCATCCAGATCACATAAAAAACACGGTGATTCTGAGGGGTGGGCATCGCTTTGTTCAAAAGTGCTGGCTGTCAGGCTGTGCGTCCGGGTTATATTCAGACTCAGGTGAACCGACACACCCTTAACGGATACAATAACGCTTTTATTTTGCGAATAGGATCGCATATTGTTAATTAACCGGCGCCAACCCGTATCCGGATCGGTTTGCTGCTTAATAAGCGCCGCCGCTCTTATATTATCGTCTAATTGTTTTCCGGAATTTTCCGGAAAGTATGAGCTTAAATCATCGTCTGATAAATGATGGTCACGTAATGCCATTTCTATTGTTTCCTGTTAAATCATTCAAACCAGGCTGATAATTAAAAGTGAAATTAACCCTACTACGTAACTTGCAAATAATACAGTATGTTATGTATGTAAATTACTTTTGGGTTTATATATTGTCTAAAGTTCCTCAAATGACGTTATAGTCTCTTACTAGTCATTTTCTTGTTTTTTTGTAAAAGTTTTTTGCACGATAAATGATCATTATTCAAATCAAATCAGATACTTGATAATTGTTTTTTTCTTATCCAGTATCCAGCAACCAGCAACCAGAATCGCCTGGACTGGAACAACCTATTCATTTTTCACTTTTAACTCTTTTCCTTTTTGGTTCTGCCTGCCCGCCCTCTCCGCCGTAGCGGTTCGGGAGCAGGCGGGCCTGTCCCTTCGGGGGCTTGTCCTGGTTAGTGTTAAAATCCAACCCGGTTGTTATACTTATGATAGTATGTATTGCACAAGACCAGATGTTTTAGTTCTTCAATTATCGATTGTTTAAATGAATACTTTGAGAAATTTTTCCGCAACAAAATATCAGAGCCTAACTCCTCACTATCTGTATTAGCGCTATGCCGGACGGCAATATAAGTCGCCTCCTCGAGATTTCGTTCAATGATGAAGCCCTGTTTGAGCATCTGGTCGGAAAGCGCAGCATCTTCGCCATAAAGAAGATCGGGATAACCACCCGACGCCAGAATTGCTTCTTTCCTATAGTATCTTGGCGCGCCGGGTCCGGGAATACACATCTGCAACAATGGATTATTCTGGTTACATAAATATTCATCATGAGTAATAACTTGATTATCCAGAGTCAATTCACCGTTTTCTGAATTTCTTACAGCAGTTTGGTAAATTCCTATAATCGCTGCTGCACCTGTGCGCTCAAACTGTTTTAAAATTTTAGTGACCGGGTCGCCAATAAGCACATCATCAGAGTCCAGTTGACCGATAATCCTGTTCCAGGCCCGATGAACACCAAAATTACGGGAACCGCCAAGGGTCATGCCAAACACTTTATGATATTTTACCAGATCAGGATATCGCTGGATATAAGGTGCGACAACGTTGGGTGTATTATCATTGCCATTATCAACAATTATCAGTTCGATTGGAATAAACGTATCAACCCGTTTTCTGACATCTATGACAGATTCAATAGCATAACGGATTAAATCAGCCCGGTTGTACGTCGGCAAAACAAAGGAAATGCCATTACCAAGCGTGGGATCCACAGGCACTTTTCGCGTAAAATATGAATCCGGTAAAAATGCCCCGATATCTTTTAAATATTTTTGAAAGCTGACCGGTCCCCATTCAAACCTGGCAGGGTCTTGTGTATAAGAAAAGTGGCGGCTGGTTTTTGTCGAATTGCCGGCTTCAAATTTATCCTGAAGTCCGGCGCCGGGATAAAATGGTTTACCCCTCCGAAAAGTATAGAGCGGCTTCGGAATAGTAAATATTTTTCCGTTTTGAGACAAAACTCCCATCCGAATCGCATAGTCGGTCCCGTAATTTACATCCGTATCGAAAACCCGTGGATTAATATATTTTGCGCTCACCGCTATCAATGAACCGTGGCAAAACAGAGCAGGATTATTCATTCTGCCGGGAATTATGACATATGAAGGATCATGTCCGGGCTTTAATTTCTGTAGTACCGGTTTACTGGCGGGATCATCATCAAGATATTCATAATGGTCACTGATAATGAACCCGGCATCTGTCAACTTATAATATTCGAAAAACGTATTAATACAATCAGCATTAATATCGATGTCGTCTCCGGGAGAGTGTAGAAATAGAAGATCACAATCTAATAATCCTGCTTCCCCGGCTTTCAAAACAGCATCAGATAAATTCTTATAATCGTCGTGAATTTTATAAATTCGGTTTGAGAATGAATTGGGGAAATCCAGTATCAAATTGGTGTTCGCTTCGGATGCAATTACAACGTAGGTGTCTTCACCGGTTTTTTCTAAAGTTTTTAAAATAACCTGGCGCAGTGTATCCAATCTGTTGGGATTGTTCTTGCTGGTGATAAAAAAGATGGCAGCCTTCATTTTATAACCCTTTTTGAATGGTTTCGCCCAAAATATTTTGATCTCCTGGTTTTTCCTGGCTCACGGTGTTGAAAAGACCTGAATATTTCTTTGCCTCTCAACAACCGAACTCAATCTCAAATATCTAAAAGTGAGCTGGTAAGTTAATTAATAACGAATAAAAAGTACAGTAGAAATCTAACCTTAAATCCTTTTGATAATACCGGGCGCTTGATTATCTTTTGGTCAATAAAGAGAGGTTTTACATATGCTAAATTATAAGAAGTGGATAGTCGTGATAGCAGTGATCATTCCGTTTGTGCTCACTGTAAATTGCGGGAAAAATCAACCGGCTGGCGCCAGCCGAATTCAGTGGATTTATTCTATCGATTCTGCTCTCGTGCTCTCCAAACAGACCCAAAAACCGGTCATGATTGATTTTATGGCGGAATGGTGTCCACCCTGCCGGGCTATGGAAGATTCCACATTCAACAACATCGATATTATTAAAAAATCCTCAAAGTTCATTACCGTTCGGATTGATGTAGATAAACAACGTGAAATAGCAGTTCAATACAATGGGAATGCGCGTAAATATGGCGGAGTCGGTATTCCGAATCTTCTCTTTTTAAATCCTGATAATGAAAAGCTTAAGCATGTTGTTGGATTTCATAACGCTGCCCGTCTGTCGGCGGTTATGGATACTGTTTTGAATATCTTTACCGTTAAATAATAAGTATTTAGTTCCGTCATGTCCTCAGACCTGACGGAAAAATGAGAAGATTAAAGTACACCTGTCAGGTTTATTCAAATAATCGCATCCGGGTAGAAGAATCTTTTAAACCTGACAGGTGTATCGCACTTTACGATGAAGAATTGCGATAAAAGCGCCGGGAGTGAGATCCCGACGCAACTGAAGCTATGGAGCATGTCAATAGTTCCGTCATGTCCTCAGACTTGACGGAACAGTGAGAAGATAAATGGAGCTTAGATTTAACGCCGATGGTTTTGATACGACTACGAATAAGAAGTTGCGATAAATGCGCCGGGAGTGAGCTCCTGACGCAACTGAAGCTATGGAGCATGTCAATAGTTCCGTCATGTCCTCAGACCTGACGGAAAAATGAGAAGATAGATGGGACTCAGATTCAACGCAGATGGTTTTGATACGACTACGAAGAAGAGTTGTAATAAAAGCGCCGGGAGTGAGTTCCTGACGCAACTGAAGCTATGGAGCATGTCAATAGTTCCGTCATGTCCTCAGACCCGACGGAAAAGTGAGAAGATAGATGGGGATCAGATTTAACGCCGATGATTTTGATACGACTACGAAGAAGAGTTGTAATAAAAGCGTCAGGAGTGAGCTCCTGACGCAACTGAAATCTATACCGTTAAAGAATGAGTATTCAGTTCCGTCAGGTCCTCAGACCTGACGGAACAGTGAGAAGTTGTGCTAAAACGTCAGGAATAAGTTCCCAACGCAACTTTAATGATTATCTTTGCGAAAGTTTCTTCGAATAAAGCAAAAGATTCAAGAAGATATTGTGAAGTACTATTAGATATCTTTCGCAAAGTTTGCTTTCATCTATGAATTCAGCTTATCCGGAATTCATTTCTACCTTGTTTCTCTTAAAATAATAATAGACCGGCAGACCGGTGCCGATCAGAACCGCGGCGGTAATTACGCCCCCGGCAGGATAGGCAATAAAAGTTCCATAGATTAAATATAGTTGCGTGAAAATCGCTAATATTGTCATAACCAGCCAGATCGGCGAACGAAATGTAGGTTTATAATCCTCCCGTTTTCTCAAAAAGAATATGGCAAAATAGACCATCGCATTCTGAAAAAGATATGACAGCGTAAAATAGCCTAACAAAGCTTCCAGTCCCCCGGCAAACAGCAGGATTATGGCTAAACCGGATTGAAAAAGAATGGAATAATCGGGAGTGTTATACCGGGGATGAACATGGGCGAAAGGCTTAAAAAACAAACCGTCTTTAGCAATCGCATATTCAATTCTGGGCTGTACCATTATTAAACCGTTAAGACAGCCCACCATGCTTATAAAAGCGGCAATTGCCAGAAAAGCAGCCGCTATTTTCGCAAACATCGGCAGATACAAAAAAGGGTTGGCAAATTTTCCGCTGGCGCCGACTAACTCATCATGAGGCACCAGAACGCTGGTGGCAAGCGCGATCAGAACATAAACTACGGTTACAAAAGCGATTGACATTAATAAACTTTTAGGGATCACTTTTTGAGGGTTCTTAATCTCACCAGCCATATACAGAATGTTGGTGAAACCGGCATAAGACCAGATTGTGCCCGCCACCCCGGCAACCAGCAGCGTGAGAAATCCCGTGTTAGCCTTCTCAACAATTTCCGGTTTGATAAACAGGTTGTCGGTCTGAAAGTAAGCAAATCCCAGAATGCATAACAAAATCAGCGGGGAGAGTTTAGCGACAGTTAAAACTATTTGCAATCCGCCGCCTTTTCGGACGCTCCGGTAATGGATATAGGTCAACAATATTATTATCAACGACGCAAATAACTTAGTGTAGATTGACGCTTCCAGCGGTCCCCAGAATACCGACAATGCGGAAACGGCGCTTATCGCGATTATCGTGATCGAAGGCGTATCGCTGGTCCAGAAAACCGTCCAGACATATAAAAATCCCAGTGCGGGACTGCCGGCTTTTTTCAGATAAAGATAGCCAAATCCCTCCTCGGGGTAGGCGGTCGCCATTTCTGACAAAATAAACAACTGCGGCAACCAGATCAGTCCGCCGATAAGCCAGGCTAACACAGCCAGCCATGGACTTCCCGCTTCGCGGGCGACGATCGGAAGGTTAATAAATACACCGGAACCGATAACCGATCCCAGAATTAGCGCTATCACATGCCGGATATTTAATTCACGTTTTAATAATGTCATAAAAAAGCCGCTATTTTGCTTTTACCTTAATCACGAATAGTATCCCAACCGACTTTGGATAGGTGAATATAAATCACTGTTGCGGATACAGCTGCCACAGCAATATAAACGATACCGGGTAGATATTCACCTAATATTAACTTCCCTATCCCAAACAGACTGGCATAGACAAGAACAACGCCGCAAATCCAGTCAATAAATACTTTTCCGAAACCGCTGTCACTTTGTACATCTTTCAATTCCTTCGAAATCGGCGTCCACCCTCTTCCCCCGGGATGAACCTTTTTGTAAAATTTTACCAAAACGGCTTTATCGGTTGGAGGAGTTATAAATGTGACAATCAGCCAGATGACCGTAGTACCAAATACGATAGGATAGAGCGTTATCGGGGATTGAAGACCAAATCCATAGCGGGCAATCGGATAAATTATCAATGGGGCAATCATCGCCGAAATCTCCGACCAGGCATTAATTCTCCACCAGAACCAGCGTAAAATCAACACAGCGCCTATACCGGCGCTGGCATTAATTATAAATTCCCAGGCGCCGGATACGGTTGTGAGCAGGTACCGGGCAATTATTAGTGACAAAATTACCATTAGATACATGGCTATCCGGGAAACGAACACATAATGTCGCTCGTCGGCATTCGATTTAATGAAACGCCGGTAAAAATCATTGATGAGATACGATGTTCCCCAGTTCAATTGTGAAGCGATTGTGGACATATATGCCGCTAAAAATGTGGCGATCAGCAAGCCTAACAGCCCCGCCGGTAAATAACGCATCATCATTTTGGGGTACATCACGCCTGGATCTACGGTATTCTCGTATTTATCATAAAATTCCGCAAATTCCACGGACTTGAAAACTGGATTTGAGTCCGGCGCCGTTTGACCGGTATAAACCGATACGACCTGCTCGTAAAGCACCGGGTTTTCTTGTCTGAGAACATCGGTATTTTCGGCTCTGGGTAACAATATCAAAGCGCTTAATGCCACCAGAATCCAGGGCCAGGGACGCAATGTATAATGAGCAATTGTAAACCAGAGGGTGGCGAACAGGCTGTGTTTTTCGTTTTTTGCGGACATCATCCGCTGGGCAATATAGCCACCACCGCCCGGATCAGCCCCCGGGTACCAGCTGGACCACCATTGCAAGCCGATATGAGCGAAGAAAGCCCCCACGGACAATGCAAGCACTCCACCCGTGACTCCCTGCACCGATACACGTCCGATCCTGGGAAAGAACTCAAGTACTTGCGGCGCCAGTTTAGTTTTTAGAGCAATAACTCCACCTACCTGAGGCAAACGAACTACAATTATGGCTAAAATAATACACCCGGTCATGGCAAATAGAAATTGGAAACTATCGGTTCGCGCAGTTCCCAGAAGCCCGGCCGCCGAGGCATAAATGGCAATGATAACAGCCGCAGCAGCGACCAGTAAAAACGGGTTTATCATCGGCAGCGTAACATGAAATATTTTTTCCATCGCTTTATGAACCCAGCCCATGACGATAGCATTCATAAATATTCCCAAATAGAGCGCACGAAAACCTCTTAACACCGCGGCAGCTTTTCCTGAGTAACGAAATTCAGTAAGCTCCACATCCGTCATAATCCCGGAGCGGCGCCACAATTTGGCAAAGAAAAAAACAGTGAGCATACCACCTATTGCCAGATTCCACCACAACCAGTTTCCGGCAACACCATTACGGGCAACTAATTCCGTTACAGCCAGTGGCGTATCGGCGGCAAACGTTGTGGCAACCATCGCAGTACCCGCCAGCCACCACGGTAAATTGCGCCCCGACAGAAAAAATTGATTTGTATCTTTTCCAGCCCGCTTTGAAAAATAAATTGCGATAGCGATCACAAATGCGAAATAGGTAGCGATAATAAGCCAATCAAAGAGATTAATAGTATTTACAGTATCCAAATTCACCTCGCGCTATTTTAAAAATTCTCTCTAATTTAAAAGGAATTCTGATAATGATAAGAATTTTTGATAATTATTCACATTTCTCACTTAATTTACAATATAAATTTTTTCTCTCTACTGTCCCCCTTCGATGAACTCAGGGTAACATGTTAAGTTTTCAAATTTAATTATAAGACATTAAAATTTTGATAGTTACAAAGTGAGAAATATTCATAATTATATAGCAAAAAAGCGGGGAATGAGCGCTCCGCTTTTTTATGAAATATTTTCGATGTATCAGTTAAAAAAGATTTGTCCTCAGTTTCAAAATCGTACCGGTGGGAACATTTTCCAGATTGGATCCCAGAACATCGGCGTTGTCCCGCAAAATGACGATCCAGGCATAGTGGTTATTATACTCTTGTCCGGCAATTGACCAAAGAGATTCATTTTCTTTAACTGTATATTCATAAAAGTCATATTCGAGATCAATAGCATTTTCTTTTGGTTTTTTTAGTAGAAACTCATGAAACGGATAAATAAGGTTGGGATTTGCACCAATCTTTTTACGATTCCATCTGTAAATGAGACGCCACATCCTGATATTTCCATACTCATTTTTAGCAATCAGGGAAAGATAATCACCCGGCTTTACCATATAAAACACATCAACGCTGTCACCTTCACTGACTAATTCCAAAACTTCCTCTAATTTACCTTCCTTTTCCGCTAAAACTTCCGTCTCTGCGATGCTTAGCTCTGATTGAACAGGAGCGACAGCTTCCTCAATAACTGGTTCGGGTTCTGGTTCGGGCTCAGACTCCGGTTCTGGTTCCGATACTAAAACAGATTCCACGACCGGTTCCGGGGCTATTTCTTCCTGCGGTTGAACCTGAGTAGATTGTTCGGAAACAGGTTCATCTTCGACGACTTCCTTTGAACATCCGAACATAATTAACGCTATTATCATAAAACTTGCGATCAATCGATCCATTTTATTGCTCCTTTACATTTCAATTCATCTTTTAGAAATCCGTATATATTGCAAAAAAACCTGTAACTTACACAAGAATTCCTTTGCAAATATCTGAGAAAATCCGGTTTCTGTTGTTATACACTTGAATATTCTATTTGTTCCAGGTCACATTTTCTCTTCAAAATAGGTGATTCTTTAGATTTATCATAAAAAAGTGTTGATTTTTTGGCATTATTCTTTCATATTGATATGTATAAATAACATGATAAAGCCAACCGACACAGAAAACCTTAAACTAAACCAGTGAGGTAAATATCAATGTCAAATAACAATTCTGAAAATATTAAACTGTCTTTCTGGGGTGTGCGAGGTTCCATCCCGTCATCACCAGACCCAGCTGAGTATGATTACAAATTGTTACAGATTCTGAAAGACTCCCAGAAGCATACATTAAAAGATGAACAGAGTTTAAAGAAATATATTGATGAACTACCGCTCGAAATGAAACGTTTTGTCGGTAACAACACATCCTGTGTATATGTTTTTATTAATAATACTCATATTATTTTCGATGCAGGATCCGGTATCCGACGCCTGGGTGAGTATTTGATGAAACGGGAATTCAGCGAGGGGCATGGGACCGCACATATTTTTTTAAGTCATACTCACTGGGATCATATTATGGGTTTTCCATATTTTTCACCTACCTATACATCCGGAAATGACATTACCATCTATGGCGTACATAACGGACTGGAACAACGTATCAGCAATCAGCAAGAGGATGAATATTACCCTGTCTCATTATCAGCAATGGGCGCAAATATCGATTTTATCCAATTACGCAAAGAGGAAACCATCGATTTAGACGGTATCCAAATAACCAATAAAATGTTAAATCACCCGGGCGGTTCATTCGGGTACCGGATAGATTATTACGACAAGTCTGTTGTATATGCAACGGATTCAGAATACAAGAATATTTCTGAAGATAAATTGAACCGGTTTATCGAATTTTTCTCAGGCGCTAATGTTTTGATATTCGATTCACAATTCACTATAGATGAAAGTATTGAGAAAGAAAACTGGGGACACAGTACTTCACTTCAAGGTGTTGATTTTGCAGCGCAGGCAAATATTAAGCATATTTTATTTTATCATCATGACCCCTCATACTCAGACCAGAAATTAATGACAATACTTAAGGATGCAATTGCCTATAAAAACAAGCACTATAAAAATAAGGATATTAAAATATCTATCGCTCGTGAGGGGTTAGAGCTCACTCTTTAACAATCACACTTACAATTATTTAAATCCGACTTGTAAAATCTCAATCTCTTATCTCTTTTACTTGTTTTTCGACGAGATTTTGTCTAAGTTTGCCTACTGATTTTTGTGAACAGAAAAATTTAAACGATGTTTTATTTATGATAGTATCATACACACAATCGCTAATTCTCTGGACATATCATTTCGGTTTCAAATAACCCTCTCAAATATATAATGATTTTCAACACAAATTTTTCACAACATCAAACTATATTAAGCAGAAGTAAATTTTGAACAGAAAAAATGTCATTATTATCGGCGCCGCCGGAAGAGATTTCCACAATTTCAACACTTTCTTCAGAGACAATAAATACTATAATGTTGCAGCGTTTACCGCTACTCAGATTCCCGATATTGAGGGGCGCAAATATCCGGTGGAGCTCGCCGGAAAACTTTATCCAAACGGTATTCCGATTCACGCCGAAGAAGAATTACCGGAATTGATCAGGAAATTAAATATCGATGATTGTGTTTTCTCCTATAGCGATGTTACGTATCAAAAGGTTATGAATATGAGCGCCCTGGTAAATGCAGCCGGCGCAAACTTCATGCTTTTAGGTCCGAAAGAAACGATGGTCAAGAGTACAAAACCGGTGATCGCCGTCTGTGCAACCCGTACCGGTTGTGGTAAAAGTCAGACTTCCCGCAAAGTAATCAAAATATTAATGGAAAGAGGTTTAAACGTTGTTGCCGTTCGTCACCCAATGCCCTATGGTGATCTAACTGCTCAGAAAGTACAGCGTTTTGCTACAGTTGACGATCTTGCCAAACACAAATGCACTATTGAAGAAATGGAAGAATATGAGCCACACGTTACTCGTGGCAATGTCATTTATGCCGGTGTTGATTATAAAGCGATCCTTCGTAGTGCCGAGAATGATCCAAAAGGTTGCAACGTAATTCTCTGGGATGGCGGTAATAACGATTTTTCTTTCTATAAACCGGACCTGACCATTACCGTAGCTGATCCTCACCGCCCCGGCAATGAACTGAGCTATTATCCGGGAGAAGTCAATCTTCGTTTAGCTGACGTAGTGGTTATCAATAAGATGGAAACAGCATCTCCCGAAGGTATTCAGACAGTGCGAGAAAGCATCCAGAAAGTGAATCCCAACGCTCTTGTCATTGACGGCGCTTCACCGATTAAAGTCGATAAACCGGAAGTCATACGAAACAAACGAGTTCTGGTTGTAGAAGATGGTCCGACATTGACTCATGGCGAAATGAAAATCGGCGCCGGAACTGTAGCTGCTCAAAAATACAGTGCTGCCGAGTGCGTCGATCCAAGACCTTTCACGGTTGGAAAGCTTTCCGAAACTTTCCGGATATATCCAAATATCGGTAAACTCCTCCCCGCTATGGGATATGGTGATCAGCAGATAAAAGATCTTGAAGCGACCATTGAAAATACAGACTGTGATTCGGTAATCATCGGAACTCCTATCGACCTTAACCGCATTATAAAAATCAATAAACCCAATACTCGTGTTTATTACGACCTTCAGGAAATTGGAAGCCCTAATCTCCGGGAAATACTCGATGATTTCATTCAGAAACATCAATTAGTAAAATAAGGACTCGCCAATAATAATTCCATAAGAGAGAAAATATGAATAAAACGTTAGCAATTTTAAAACCTGACTGCACCGGACGAAACTTAACCGGCAAGGTAATTGATTTTATCCTTTCCAATGGATTTTGTATCCGTGCCATGAAAATGGTTCACCTGACTAAAGTCGAGGCAGAAGGATTATATGCTATTCATAAGGGCAAACCGTTTTTTAGCGAACTTATTAATTTTATGACGTCTGGACCTTGTATTCCCATGGTTTTAGAAAAAAATGACGCCGTTCAGTCATTCCGGGAAACCATCGGTGCTACCGATCCGTCAAAAGCAGCTGATAACACTTTGCGTAAACTATATGCAGAAAGCGTCCAGAGAAATATAGTTCATGGATCCGATTCTGATAAAAATGCGCAGAAAGAAATTGCATTTTTCTTTTCCTTAATGGAAATTACGAAGTAGATGGACCTTAAAGGAGTACACATATGAAAAATCTCACAGTCTTATTAGTGGCAATTTTACTCATTTTCATGACCTGTGATAAAACAGAAACGATCCCCGGTTTCGTCGGGAATCCCATTTACTTAGCGCCTGTTATTGAAACCAGCGAAGATACTTTGGCATGTACATATGCCTGGAGTTTTAGTGATAAACCGGATGGCAGTAACATGGATATTCTGTCTTTTCAGCCTAATAGCCGTAGTTTTAACGTCTCATTCGTCCCTGATATCCCTGGTGAATACACTGTTGCTTATAACATTGTCGGTCCTGATGGAAAAACCAAGGACAAGCAAGATCTGCTTTGTGAAGTCATTGAAGATACAACCAGCGCAGCACCGATACAGGAAGATGAATACGCGCTCAGTGAAGAAGCGCTTAATGCTCCCTTACCAGTCTATGAAGATACGAAAACAACGACTATGAAACCTGCATATACTCCACCGCCTCCACCAAAACAGACATACCCAAGACCGCGATTGGATCGTGGAAAAAATATCCCCAAGATTTCCGGGAATTATACTATTCAAATATCATCTTGGAAAACGTATGCAGGCGCTGAACGAGCCGTCTCACTATTATCATCCCTCGGTTTAGACCTGTACATACAAAAAGCCTACTTTAATGAAACCGGCGAAAACTGGTATCGGGTTCGCACCGGGAATTTCGATTCACGTGCGACAGCCAGACAAACGATGAATAATCTGAAAGCAAAACTTCCTCATGAACAGCTTTGGCTCGATTTTGTAAGAGAAGATCAATAATAAAAGGAGGGGTAAATGAAACCTTTATATTTTGACATCCGCGATATATTTCGCGCACCGCGCCTGGCTCTGAGCGGTAAAAAAATCTGGGTCCATTTAGTCGGATTGGTAATGGGATGGGCAATATACCTGATATTAAGTTATCTGGCATTGATTATTAACGGCCAATCTATTACAGAAATATGGAATGCTCATTTCTTATTTCCCTGTTTTTGGAATGTAAATCTACCGATCGCCTGGTATGCCTGGGTCATTTACTGCGTCGGTATTCTGTCCTGGGTCATTATATTCATGCAGGCTTCCCTGGCAGTCTCCAGAATTACATACAAGCAACTCAAGGGAGATGAGTTTTTCTCATCAGGCGACAGTTATGAATACGTAAAAAAACATGGAACCGCCGTAATAATGGGACCAGTATCGATTCTTCTTATTATGGTTTTCTTTATTGTCATGGCAATCATCGCGGCATGGATTGCACAATGGCCAGTATTAGACATACTGTTTTTAGGATTACCCTATCTCCTTTACTTCGTTGTAGCTGTTTTTGTCGTCTATACAGCTGCTGTGTTTATTATATCTCTGATTCTCGCTCCCAGCATTGTGGGTACTGCGGAAGAAGATACAATGGAAACTGTTTTTCAGAGTTATTCGACTCTCTGGGCGCAACCCTGGCGACTGGTTTTATACGAAGCGGTTATTGGCGCTTTAGGGTTAGTTGCTACCTACATCTACACCTATATTATGATCTCCAGTTATCGCTTTTTTAACTTTGTATTCGGGCAAAGTTGGTTAATGGGTGGCAAATTCAGCCGAATTAGCGAGCAGGCATCTTCTTATATTTTTGGCATAAATTCTCCTCTTACTCCATTCATCAGCAGAATATTCAATATTTACACACCTGCATCTCTCGGCATCGTCAAACCGCTTTATCTAACTACCACTGATGTCATCACTATAGTATTGATTACAGTTGCTCTTTTCGTTATCGGTAGTACAGTCCTTGCCTATTTGCTAACTAATTTCAGTGTTGGACAATCGCTTATTTACGTCATTCTGCGAAAGAAAAAAGATGACGAAAACCTTGTAGAGCGTAAAGATGAAGATGAACTTGAAGAAGAAGAGAAAGAAGAAAGCGACAAAGTAAGCGATGTTTCTGAGCCAGAGGAAGCTGAAACAGAAGACGAGGAAACAAAATCCAAAGAATAACCTATATAGGATATTTCCTGGAAAAGGCGCCCCTTCATTGGGACGCCTTTTCTATATCAACATGAAATATCTTGATTCTGGTACCATCAGCTGATAAATTTGCCCTTTGTTATGAAATTAAGATTAAATTCATTAAAAGAAGGCGCCCAGACAATCGAATTGACACTCTCAAAAGGAGACTTGGCTATTACCGAAACCAGTTTTCAACAACCGATTTTCGCGAAACTAAATATCTATAAAGGAACGCCTGAGATTACGGTAAAGGGTAAACTAAATACCAACTTGAATCTGGAGTGCGACAGATGTCTTGAACCATACAAACTCTATTTGGAAGCGAGTTTCCAATCAATATTGAGTCCTGTCAAATCGCTATCATCGGATATCGATGAAAACATTATTCCAATTACGCCACAGACAAACGAAGTGGATTTAACACCTTTCGCACGGGATGCAATTCTCATCGAAATCCCGATGAAAAAGATCTGCTCCGAAAACTGCAAAGGTATCTGCCCAGGTTGTGGAAAAATTTTAAATATTGATACTTGTCGATGCGAAAATAAAAAAACCGATGATAGATGGAAACCTTTAGAAAATATATTAAATATTATAGCGGAGGAGTAATAACTTGGCTTTACCAAAACGTAAAATATCCAAATCAAGAAGAAATAAACGTAGAACTCACCAAAAATTGACAGCCGCCACTGTTGTAAAATGCCCACAGTGTAATGAACCAAGACTGCCTCATCGCGCCTGTCCAAACTGTGGCTATTATCGTGGCAGACCCGTGCTTTCTGTTAAAGAAAAATAATTATACCTTCAGCAGTAAATTCCATGAAAATTAATCGGTTTTTAATGATGCCAACTTATATCTACCGTTTTACTGGTTTTTTTCTACCGCCTTTCCTATCAAAATAATATATTCTACGAAATAAGGATCAACATGAAAAAAATTCGAGCAACTATTACAGCTATTGGAAAATACGCACCGGAACGCATCCTCAATAACTACGAACTGGAAAAAATGGTCGATACGTCTGATGAATGGATCCGGGCCCGTACGGGTATTTTCGAACGTCATATAGCAGCAAAGGGAGAAGCATCCTCTGATATGGCATCCGCAGCATTTGAAGATATGCAAAGTCGTTTCAAGGTCGATCCTGAAGAGATAGATCTTATAATAGTTGCGACTATAACTCCGGATATGTTTTTTCCCTCTACGGCAGCTATAATCCAACACAACATTGGCGCTACAAATGCTTTCGGATTCGATATATCCGCCGCCTGTTCAGGGTTTGTTTACGCTCTTGCTATTGCGGCAGAATTCATCGAAAACGGTCGTTATAAAAAAGTGTTGGTGGTTGGCTCTGATATAATGAGTAGCCTCACAGACTATACAAATCGTGATACGTGCATACTTTTTGGGGATGCCGCCAGCGTGGCTCTGCTTGAACCGACAATGCAAGATAATGGAATTCTTGATTATATAATGAAAATGGATGGTAAGGGAAAAGACTACCTCTACGTGGCTGCCGGTGGTAGTAAAAATCCGGCAACCCATGAGACAATAGATAAGAAAATGCATTATATTTATCAGGAAGGTAAAACCGTTTTCAAATTCGCTGTCAGTAAAATGGCAGAGGTATCAGTTGACCTATTAAAACGGAATTCTTTCAAAAGTAAAGATATCGAAATGTTCATTCCTCACCAGGCTAATAAACGAATTATCGATGCTTGTGTCAGCAGATTAAAACTGAAAGACGAACAGGTGATGATCAATATCGATAAATATGCTAACACTACTGCCGCGACTATCCCACTTGGAATTGTTGATGCATACGACCAGGGCAGGTTAAAAAAAGGTGATTTACTGTTGATGTCAGCCTTTGGCGGTGGTTTCACGTGGGGCAGCGTATTAATGAAATGGAGTTTATAAGGTCATGAAAAAAACTGCATTCGTATTCCCCGGACAAGCATCACAATTCGTTGGAATGGGGCTCGATCTTTACAATACCAGACCGATTGCACAGAAATACTACGACCATGCAGACAGATTATTTGATTTCTCTATCAAAGAATATTCTTTCTATGGCCCCTTGGCAGAGCTCACCCAGACACGTGTCACCCAGCCGGCCATTTTTATTCATTCACTAATTGTGTTTGAAGAGCTCAAAGCCAAAAACATTATTCCGGATATGGCTGCCGGTCACAGTCTCGGCGAATACTCCGCACTGGTTGCCGCCGGTGCGCTTGATTTCGAACAAGGATTAGAGCTGGTAAAAGTCCGATCGGAACAGATGCAGATCGCCACGGAAACCAACTCCGGCACTATGGCTGCCATTGTCGGACTGGATTACGATACTATTCAATCCGTACTGGACGAATCGGGTTTTGATGGAGTCTGTAATATCGCCAATTATAACTCACCAAATCAAATTGTCATTAGTGGTGATACTCATACGGTTCAATCCACAATGCTGACATTAAAAGAAGCCGGCGCTAAGCGTGTTATCGAATTATCGGTTGGTGGAGCGTTTCATTCCAGTTTAATGCAAAACGCCGGTGAAAAATTAAAAGAAGCGCTTGATGCAGCCTGTTTTCAAAAGGCTCACTATCCGGTTTACTCGAATTTTACCGGAACTGCCACAACGGATCCAGCCGAAATCCGCGAACGGCTCCATAAACAGTTAACCTCTCCGGTTCTGTGGGCGGATTCCGTTGTAAATATGATCAATAACGGAGCGGAAACTTTCGTTGAGGTTGGACCGGGTAAAGTTTTGACGGGTCTCATAAAACGCATTTCAAGCGATGTTAATATACAGGGCGTTTCAAGCGTTGAAGATCTGGAGAATTTAGAATGGAATTAAACTTTGATGATAAAGTCGTAGTTATAACCGGCGCTGGTCGGGGAATCGGACGAACAATAGCAGAACGTTTCGCAGAATTTGGCGCAATTTTGATTCTCTCTGATTATAATCAGGAGTCTCTGACTGATGTTTCCAGCTATTTTACCGAAAAACAGTATTCCTTTAAAGCCATCCCCTGTGACGTCACAAATAAAGATCAAGTAAATCAATTACTGGATCAAACAATCGAATACTTTGGAAAAATTGACGTATTAATCAATAATGCGGGTATAACACGCGATACGCTTCTGATTAGAATGAAAGACGATCAATGGGACGCCGTGCTTAATACGAACTTAAAAGGTGTTTTTCTGACAACCCGGGCGGCAGCGAAACATTTTATGAAACAGCGGTTCGGCAAAATCATTAATATCAGTTCTGTTGTCGGAATTACCGGGAATGCCGGGCAGGTGAATTATTCCGCCAGTAAAGCCGGGGTCATCGGATTTTCAAAATCCGTCGCCCAGGAACTGGCAAGCCGCAATGTCACCGTTAATGTCATAGCGCCCGGTTTCATTGAAACGGAGATGACACAGGTACTTAGTGAATCCGTAAAAGAATATTTTATTAATAAAATACCGCTTAAACGAGCGGGAACACCAGAAGATGTTGCAAATACTGCACTATTTTTAGCGTCGCCATTGGCTGATTACATCACCGGACAGGTTGTAAAGGTCGATGGCGGTATGGTCATGTAAACCAAAGTAGGAGGATAGAATGAGTAATTTCGAAAAAGTACAGGAAATTGTTGCCGACAAGCTCGGAGTAGAAAAATCAAAAATCACCAAAGAAGCTTCATTTATCGATGACTTAGGCGCAGACAGCCTTGACACCGTTGAACTCATCATGAAAATGGAAGAGGACTTCGACATTGAAATTCCCGATGAGGAAGCTGAAAAATTAAAAACCATCGGTGACGTCGTAGACTATCTGGATAATCTTAAATAAAGATATTATCTCTATGAAAAAAAGAGTCGTGGTGACTGGCGCGGGCGTCATTTCCCCCATTGGAAATGATGTCCGCACATTCTGGTCAAATTTAATTAACGGTGTGAGTGGCGTCGATAAAATTACCTTATATGATGTCAGTGAACTTCCAGTACGAATTGCCGCCGAAGTAAAGGATTTCGACGCCTGTCAATGGATCAGCCCAAAAGACGCTAAACGCATGGATAAAGTCGCCCAGTTTGGCGTCGCTGCATCAGAACAGGCGCTGCAGGACTCTGGTCTGCTGAACTGCAATATTCATCCCGAACGTGTCGGCGTCATTGTTGGTTCAGGAATTGGCGGTATCCAGACTTTTGAGCGAAATCATGAGATCCTGATAAAAAAAGGAAGCCGTTTTGTCAGTCCCTTGTTCGTTCCGATGATGATTCCTGATATCGTTGCGGGACAAATAGCGATCAATCATGGTTTTATGGGACCAAATTATTCGGTTACATCTGCCTGCGCCACGTCGTCACACACAATCGGTATTGCCATGCAGCATATCCTGATGGGCGATGCCGATGTCGTTGTAGCCGGTGGTACAGAAGCCAGTATCACACCGCTTGCAGTCGCTGGATTTACCAACATGAAAGCGCTTTCAAAGCGGAACGACGAACCACAGAGAGCCTGCCGTCCATTCGATCTTCAGCGCGATGGATTTGTCGTTGGCGAAGGCGCCGGTATTGTCATATTGGAAGAGCTGGAACATGCCGTTAAACGAGGCGCTAAAATCTATGCGGAATTAACCGGGTACGGATTTTCAGCCGACGCTCATCACATCACGGCTCCACATCCGGAAGGTAAAGGAGCTGCGCTTGCGATTGAGGCTGCCATCAGGATGTCCGGAATTTCCAAAGAAGACTATAGTTATATCAATGCTCACGGTACATCCACACAATTAAATGATAAATATGAAACTCTGGCAGTGAAATCCGTTTTCGGACAACATGCGTACGATCTGAATATCAGTTCAACCAAATCCATGACAGGACATCTATTAGGAGCTGCTGGTGCGATTGAGTTTATCGCGCTTTGCTTCGCACTTCAACATCAGATTATACCGCCAACGATCAATTATGAAGAACCGGATCCTGACTGCGACCTTTGTTACACTCCAAATAAGGCTATCAAAAAAACCTTTACTACCGGTCTGAGTAGTAATTTTGGGTTCGGCGGTCACAACGCAGTGCTGGCTGCAAAAATATTCGAGTCCTGATCCGTTGGCATTTCTATTAAACATTTTCAGGAAGAGATACCCGACCGGAATTGAAAAGAAGATCGGGTATCTTTTTAAACATCCCGATTTATTATCGACAGCCCTTACCCACCGATCAGCGGCGTTGTCTCAATCAGATTCCTATGAACGGTTAGAGTTCCTTGGAGACGCCGTGCTTGATATGATTGTATCTGATTATCTGTATAACAAATACCAGCATAAACCGGAAGGCGAACTGACTATGTTGCGGTCAATGCTGGTCAATGGAAAAACGCTATACGAGGTCGCTTTATCAATAAATCTTCAGGACGATATTAATATAGATAAAAGTCTCGACCTGCAATGTTCTTCAACTCTTCAGAATTTATTATCCAGCACATTAGAATCCATCGTCGGTGCAATATATCTTGATCGTGGTTTAAAAGAAGCCAGAAAATTCATAAAGCGGTTTATCATCTCCCATAAAGAAAAAGCTGCGGAGATATCAGATTACAATTATAAAGGGCAATTACTCGAGTATTGCCAAAAAACCGGTTGCCAACTCCCGGTATTCAAGACCGAAAAGATCGAAGGTCCCGATCACGCCCGGCAATATACGATTGCTATATTTATTGACAATCAGCTGCTCGGCAAAGGAATCGGCGCAACAAAGCGAGATGCGGAGCAACATGCAGCCGAAAAAGCATACAAACTGCTGATAAATGTAAAACATGAGTGATTAATACTATCGGTCACTCATATAGTTTTAATTATTTTTAGATTCTTTTTCCAGCGATGAGATCTGGTCGCGTAGTTTGGCTGCCAGCTCATAATTTTCATCGTCGATGGCAATCTGTAATTTTGTCTTTAATTCTATAAGACGATCAAGAAGGTCATCTTCAGTTGGAGCTTCTTTAACCAGTGGATGCTTCTGAAGATCAGGCAAATTCAGCAGTTGACCGGCTTCTTCCATAACGCTTTCACTGACTATAATATCCGCATCAACCCGCAGGGCAATCGCTATTGCATCGCTGGGACGGCTGTCAATATGAACCAGGAACTGGTCATGTTTATTTTTCAGAGTAATTTTCGCATAAAACGTCCCATCGATTAAGTCATTGATGACCACCTCCTGAACCGAAGCGCCCAATCGTGTCAGGACCCGCACAAATAAATCATGAGTCATAGGGCGAGGCATTTTTACCTGTTGCAAAGCCAGAGCAATTGATTGAGCTTCGAAAACTCCGACGATAACCGGAAGCTGTCGGTTTCCATCAATCTCTTTCAAAATGATCGCATAGCCCTTACTGGGCGGGTAAAAAATAATTTTATCTAAATTGACTCTGATCATGTTCGTTTAAATATATCCGGGTATTTCAGGATAAGCAAGTGGAAAGTTGGACTAATTTCTCAACTATTCCAGCTGCTCATGATAAAATTTCTTCAGCTGTGAATAAATCGTAAAGGTGTCATCAGCGCTCAAGATGGAGTCAACCAATATACTGCATTGTTGAACATCAATTTTGCTAACCTCATCGGATACAGCCGCCAGTGCGCTGGAGCTGACACTGATGGACCGAATCCCGATTGCCGTTAATCCGATCAAGGCATAAGGATCAGACGCCATTTCACCACAAACATCGACGGGAATACCGGCTTTATTGCCAGCTTTTATGACTTTGTCAATCGCCCGGAAAATTTTCGGATGATAATAATTTTTAGTCAAATCAGTCATTCGACCCGATCCTAACAGATAAAGCGCCAGATCATTTGTGCCGATACTAAAAAAGTCGACATGCTTTGCCAGTTCATCCAATTCTTCCAGAACACTGCTGGTTTCGATCATCGCCCCCAATTCAATATTTTCAGCAAATGCTAATCCCTCACGTTTCAATTCGGATTTGATCGCTTCAAGTATTTCCTTAGTGCGGACCACCTCTTCGACAAACATCACCAGCGGTAGCATGATCTGAGTATTCCCGTAAGCGCTTGCCCGGAGTATTGCTCGCAGCTGGGCTTTTAAAATCTCAGGATTATCGAGTAAGAAACCGATTCCGCCCCATTCATCAAAAATGTGATCCTCCTGTAATATTTCAAGATCCAGCATGGCAAGTAATTTATCACGCCCAAAATCATAGACCCTGAAAACCACAGGAAGGTCATTCATCTTTTCCAGCACGGCTTTATAGGCTTGGAATTGATCACTTTCATCCGGTATGGAATTCCGTTCAATACAGAGGAATTCCGTCCGGAACAGACCAATTCCCTGAATAAGCGCCGGGTCCATCGCCTTGACTTCATCAACAAAACCTGCATTCAGAAAAATATGATAGGGAACTCCGTCCTTGGTCGAATTGGCAACTTTATCAGAGATGATATTATCCCGGTGACTCCTAAAATCCTGGATCCGGGATTCATAGGATGCTTTGATATCATCCGTAATATCCAGTAAAATCGTTTCATTATCGGCATCCAGAATAATTTCCGAATAGGATACGATCTCCTGAATCCTGTTTATATTCGAAATATATGGAACCCTAAACGCCCGTGCTAAAATTCCGGCATGAGAATCAACGCCTCCATATCGTGTAATGATTCCCAACGTAAGCTTATGATCGATATGCATCAGGTCGCTGGGAGACATTTTTTCAGCTACAATGATTGACGGTTTTAAGATCTCGGGCTGAATGACGTCCTTCTCATGTGATAAGTGATAAATCACACGTTTTTTAATATCCTTTAAGTCAACTGTTCGCTCTTTAAAGAACTGGCTCAAGGTTTTCAGCAACAACTTTTCATAATCATCCATTACATCAAAATACGCCCAGGTCACATTTTTCCTTTCCCGTACCATCAGTTCCCGGACGGCGGTAATCATCTCTTCATCCTGAACCGCCAACAATTGAGCCTCGATTATTCTGGCGTGGTCTTCGTCCAGGTGATTATGTACAAGATCACGGACTTGCGTTAGCTCATTTTTCGATTTCCGAATGGCGGTATTGAACCGTTCGAGCTCACTGTCAAAATCCTCTTCCCGGATAAAATGTTTTGGCACAGTAAGCTTGCCCCTCTCAAAATAGAAGATAGGTCCACTTACAACACCGGAAGAAATTTTAACTCCTTTAATTGTTTTCAAGGTCTATTCCAGGTTAAATTTTTGTTGAGCCAGCCGATCTAAATCATCAACAACTTCCTGTTCATCGACTCCATTCGCCTCAACTATCAGGTTAGCCCCCGGCTCAACGGCTAACACCAGCAATCCCAAAATGCTTTTTGCATTAATCTTAACTCCTTTATACTCCAGAAATACATCTGATTTAAATTTAGAAACAAGAGTTACCAGAGCAGTAGCCGGTCGTGTATGTAATCCGTATTTATTTAAAATTTTAATCTCTTTTCTTACCATTCCCTATCGCTGTCTGTTTGAAATCATGTCAACTGCAAATTTTAAATTATTCGCTGCCCGTTCAGGAAGTTTCCGCAAATGAGCCATTGCATTTTCCAGTAAGACGGTAATCTTTTGTTGTGACTGTTCTATGGCTCTGCGATCCTGAAAAGCATTAATAATTGACTGTCGATCCTGAATGTTGGATTTTAAAAAATCCATAAATGTACTTTTTTCACGTTGATCCATCCCGGATTGCGCCAGAACCATCAGATAGGTTTTTTTACCTGCAACAATATCGCTATCGAGACTCTTCCCCATATTTTCAGCATCGGATGTAAGTTCCAGAAGATCATCCTGAATTTGAAACGCCTGACCGAGTTCAATACCAAAGCGATTCAGGCTGTTCACAATCCGTTCATCACCGGAAGATATCAACGCACCCAACTGACAGGAAAGTCCCAATAAGCGACCGGTTTTTTTACCGACCATTTCCAGATAGTCTTCGGAGCTTACCGTTTGCCTGCTTTCGAACTCCACATCCAGAGCCTGACCCTCACAAATCTCCAGCATCGCCTGGCTAAACTCATACCCCATCTTACCAATCTGCGGTGAATCGGTTTTCATCAATAACCGGAACGCCAGCGCCATCAAACCGTCCCCCGACAGGATCGCCGTATTCATATCCCACTTTACATGCACCGTAGCTCGTCCTCTCCGCTGCGTGTCATTATCCATAATATCATCATGAACAAGCGTGAAGGTATGCAGAACTTCCACTGCCAGGGCAGCCGGCATCACTTTCTCCCGATCGACACCCAGTCCTTCACCGGTCAATAATGTCAAGATGGGACGAATCCGCTTCCCCGGCGCATTCACACTATATAGCATCGGTTTATAAAGACTTTCGGGCAATTCAGGAAGAGGCAAATCCCTCAAGCGATCATCAATTTCAGATCGGTAATTTCGCACCAGTTGTTCCAATAAGTGATTCATCATCTGAATGGAAGATATCTTAGGATAATTTAATCTTCCCAAACTCCTGTAATTTTGATAGTACCAATTTTTTTATTTCATTCAATCGTTCTTCACTTTTCGCTTCGAAACGCGTGACAATTACCGGTTGTGTATTCGATGACCGGACCAATCCCCAGCCATCTCCAAATTTAATCCGAACGCCGTCAACATCAATACATTCATAATTAGATTTAAAAAAGTCTGTCGCCTTTTTGGCAATCTCGAATTTAACGGCGTCATTTTCACACTCCAACCGCATTTCCGGAGTGGAAAAATACTTTGGTAGTGTTGCCATCTTTTCCGAAAGCGTTTCTTTTGAACGAGAGATTATTTGAGCGAATCGGGCAGCGACATAAATAGCGTCATCATAGCCAAAATAATCATCACCGAAGAAAATATGACCGCTCATCTCACCCGCAAAGGGAACCTCTTCGTCCTTCATTTTTTGTTTAATTAATGAATGGCCGGTTTTCCACATGATCGGTTTACCACCCTTGGCTGTGATAATCTCTTCCAGCGCCTGGGAGCATTTCACATCAAAGATTACTTTTGAACCAGGATATTTGGCGAGGATTTCATCCAGGAAAAGGATCATGATATAATCCGCCCATATGATTTCGCCTTTATTGTCAATGACGCCAATCCGGTCGGCATCACCATCAAAGGAGACGCCAAAATCATAACCGCCTTTTTGTACTTCCGCAATCAGATCGGTCAGATTCTTTTTCACCGTCGGATCAGGATGGTGATTGGGAAATGTACCATCAATATCACAATATAATTCCGTGACTTCACAGCCGATTTTCCTGAAAATTTCGGGAGCCGCAAGGCAGCCGGTTGCATTTCCGCAATCCATGGCAAGTTTTACCGGACGATCCAGCTTTATTTTGGAAATCACCATTTTTTTATATTCTTCAAGAATCTCCTTCTCGCTGAATTTTCCGGCACCTTC
Organism: Fidelibacterota bacterium; assembly: GCA_016783665.1. Lineage (GTDB taxonomy): Bacteria > Fidelibacterota > UBA2242 > UBA2242 > UBA2242 > UBA9312. The sequence continues at coordinate 25,798 of JADHWC010000022.1, forward strand.
AGCGAATTTTCCCGATTCAATAATCGATTTAATATACTGGATGTCTTTGCCATATACGGCTTTTTTCTCGAAGGACAATTTAAATCCGTTCATATTCGACGGATTATGACTGCCGGTGATCTGAACCGCTCCGTCTACATCCATGATGAACATACTGTAATAATTCACCGGCGTCGGAACAATGCCCACATCGATCACATCCACACCGGTTGAAAGTAATCCATTCGTAAACGTCTGTTTCAATTCCGGCGTCGAAAGCCGCACATCGCCGCTGATCGTGATGGTCTTTCCACCTTTTTCACGAACGTAAGTTCCAAACCCTTTTCCGAGTTGGACAACTACATCCTCGGGAAAATCTTCTGCAACTACACCACGAATATCATACTCGCGAAAGATATAGGGATTCATTCTTTTATTTCCTTTACAACGTTATTTTTCCAAGAACAACGGGATGACCGGCTCCGGTGACATTGGGCACATTACCGGTAATTCCCCAGACTGCTGCCGCTGCCAGAACAGCAAACGCGAAGGCTTCTTTTGAATCACTTTGAATACCATAGTCATCAGACCTGTGAACCTGTATTCCGGCAAACAATTCCTTAAGATACTTAACGATTACCGGGTTGTCGGTGCCGCCGCCACTGATAATTATTTCATCCAGCGGATAGCGATCGGCAAAAAAATGCCGGTAGTTTGCGAATATTGCTTCCGCCGTAAACCGTGTCACTGTCGCTACCAAATCCGCATAATCACTCCGGCTTAGCCGAAACTTCCCGACAATTTCATCGATCATTTCCTTTCCAAAAATCTCACGCCCGGTGGATTTGGGCATCGGTGAACTAATATAGGGATGATTCAGCAAAAAATCTAAAATATCCTGGCGGATCGTGCCCGAGAGTGCAATCATTCCATCTTTATCAAAGGACATACCTCCACCGCTCATCATCTGTGCTGTAATGTCAATCAGGGAATTTCCGGGCCCTGTATCCAGGGCATAAATGCTATCTACGCCAGTCGCATCGGAAGGAATCATAGTAAAATTGGCAATTCCACCGATATTCAGCACAAGCAGATTCTTTTGAAACTTCTTGAACAGCAAATAATCTATAAAAGGTACCAATGGTGCCCCGGAGCCGCCGGCTGCTATATCTCTTACCCGAAAATCGGAGATAACCGGCACATTAAACCGTTCTGCCAGTACCGATGCTTCGCCGATTTGCAGTGTCGAATCTCTATGAATGTGCCAGACCGTTTGACCATGACTACCGATCAGATTAAAAGCGTTGACTCCTAGCTGAAATTCATCTAAAAATTGCTGAATAAGATCGGAATATATTTTAGTTATTTCAAAATTCATTCGACATATTTCGCCGGTGTTCGCTGTAGGCAATTGCAGTAAGCGGTTCTTGAAATCATCCGAATACAAATAATTTGAGTAGTGTTTCACACGCGCATCAATTTCGGAATTGTTCCTCTTAATCTCCGCCAGGCAAATATCCAAACCATCCATAGATGTTCCTGACATTAATCCCAGAACATTTAGTGTGTTCTTTTTATGTAATTCCCAAATCGAAATCATTGGATAACTAACAGTATTTAATTGGTGGTCTTATTAGACCTGTTTATCGGATTCTTCAAAGGCAAAGCGAATAAATCCGTCGTGTTCACTGATCAGTTCCCGTGCTTTTTCCAGGGATACATTCTTCTTGACCATCACAACCGCATCTTTGACATGTTTGTCGGCTGCCAGCAGCGCTTGATAGGCATCATCATAGGACAAACCGGTGAGTGTTGCAATGATGCGCGTTCCGCGATCCACCAATTTGGAATTAATCGCCTGGTGATCTATCATATAATTGCCGTAAACCTTGCCCATTTTGATCATGGCGGTGGTGGTCATCATATTCAATACCATTTTCGTTGCTGTTCCGGCTTTCATGCGGGTTGAGCCGGTAATTAATTCCGGTCCCACCAGCACTTCGATGAATACATCCACATCTTCTTCCACGCCCAGACCTTCTTTGGGGGTACAGGTAAAAAAGACGGTTTTACAACCAAGCGACTTTGCATACTTCAATGCTCCATGAACATAGGGCGTGGTTCCACCGGTCGCGATTCCCATCACTACATCGTTGGGTTGCAGGTTGATTGCCTTGCAGTCTTTTTTGCCATTTTCGGGATAATCTTCAGCGCCCTCCACGGCTTTCCGCAGCGCCTTCCAGCCACCGGCGATCATGCCCTGAACCATCTCCGGCGATGCCGAAAATGTCGGTGGAATCTCACTGGCGTCCAGTACTCCCAGCCTTCCACTGGTACCGGCGCCGAAATAGCGCAAATGCCCGCCATTTTTGAATGCTTCCACCACCAAGTCAACGGCTTTGGTGATCTCTGGTATTACTTCCCGGACTGCCAGATGAACGGTGCCGTCCTCTTCATTTATCAAACGGATGATCTCTTCCGTGCCCATGGCATCGATCATCTCGCTTTTAGGATTAATTTTTTCGGTAAGAATGTTACTTCGATTAATAATTTTGACCATTTATTCTACTCTTCTTCCTCAACATGTCAATGATTTATCCGTTAAAATTTTACACGGTATAAAATAGAGAAATCTGTGATTTTTTAAAAGAAGCTTATTTAGTATCCGCTCCGTCGCAGCCTGCCCGACCTGTCAGGCGGGGAGCCACGGAACGAGAGCAAACATTCGCAAGGTTATACTTATAATTTATTTTATATAGCTATCCAGCCAGTCAAAAATAGTCTCATGCCAGAAGCGGCTGTTTTGGGGTTTCAGCACAAAATGCCCTTCATCGGGGAAAAGAACCAGTTTCGCCGGAATACCTTTGCGGCGTAGAACCGTAAATGGCATTAGACCTTCCGTATAACTCAGGCGGTAATCCTTTTCACCGTGAATAATCAGCATCGGGGTATTGAAATTATCGACATAATTGTGAGGCGACCATTTTTGATACCAGGTCTCATCTTCCCAGTAGGGACCATTAAATTCCCACTCCGGGAACCAGAGCTCCTCTGTGGTCAGAAAATTTGTGTAGAGATTAAATGTGCCGTCGTGGTTCACAAGAGTTTTAAATGGATATTCGAAGGCATCCATGTGACCTTCGATCCAGTTGACCATATAGCCACCGTAAGATGCGCCGGCAGCGGCAATACGCTTTTTATCGATGAACTTGAAAGTCTCTAACACATATTTCTGTCCGGCAATTAAATCCTCAAATACTTTACCACCCCAGTCCTTGGAAATCTCATCGGTAAATTTCTGCCCATAGCCGGTACTGCCCCGTGGATTGATCATGATCATAACATAACCATGCGCCGCCCACATCTGGATATTCCAGCGGTAATGCCAGCCATCGTGCCAGGCTCCCTGGGGACCGCCATGAATAAAGAACACAGCCGGATAGGTTTTCGCCATATCAAATAATGGTGGTTTCACTATAAAGCCGTGAACTTTATCATCTCCCGCTCCCTCAAACCAAAAATCTTCTATGCTGTTCATGTCAACATCAGCAAGTAGCTCCGCATTGAATTGAGTCAATTGCTGAGATTCTCCGGTTTCCGTCGAACCGACATATAACTCAAAAGGCATTGTTGTCTGTTCATGGAGATAAGCAAAAGATTTTCCATCAGGACCGATACTGATATTTTTATTATAGCCATCATTAATTAGCGATGTCATCTTTCCGGATTTGATGTCCAGACGTTTGATCCGGTAGCGTCCTTCTTCATCAATTCTTAGCAGAATTGACTTCCCGTCGGGCATCCATTGATACGAATCGATCCTGATGTCCATATCCTTTGTGAGATTATTAAATTTCCCGCGATTCATGTTCTTAATGAACAGATCCGGTTTATCGGATTCAAAGCCTGCCCGTTTCATCGACAGAAAAGCCAGGTATTTGCCATCATGTGAAAATTGTGGATCACTGTCGTTTCCCTTAAAATTACGGTCTTTGCACTCTGTTGTGATAAGTTCGAGCTCGCCACCCTCGACCGGCACACGCCAGACATCATTATTCGTACTTGCCGCAACCATCTTGTCATGATTGCTGGTAAAAAGCAGGTGCCTGGAGTCCGGCGAAAATGTAAAACCACTGGATAAGGAAATCGGGGGAGCATCGTAATCGCCGGGAGTTACGTCATTGAACTCACCACTTTCGACATTCAAAACAAACAGATGTGAACGTTTATGGTCCCACCATTCGTTCCAGTGACGATATAACAAATCATCATAGACTCGGGCTTTCACAGCATTTTTATCTTTTCTCTCATCTCGCTTTTGAATGCAATCCTGATCGGGACAGTCGGGATAAATCCGGCTGGCGAAGGCAATATATTTACCGTCCGGCGACCAGACAAACTCTTCAACTTCCGAATGATGAGTGGTCAGTTGCTTCGGGTCGGAATCATTAATTCCCTGTATCCAAATCTGACTGGATGACAGAAAAGTAAGCCGACCGTCAGGAGACCATTGCGGTGACGAGCAGGAACTTTCTTGATTGGTGAATTGTCGTAATGTCTCTCCATCGGGTGAAACAATGTATATATCCGTATGACTATTGTTCTTTGCTTCATCCATAGTCTTTACTGCAAATGCAATCCAGTTTCCATCGGGTGAAAATTGTGGGTCACTTAACCGTTTGCAAGACACAAGATCATCAAATGTCAGGGCACGTTTTTCTACTGCATTTCCCATCATTACCCCAACCATTAGAATAATCACCAGCATCACCGTTTTAAATCTCATAGCAACTCTCCTTAAGTCAATCATGTTGTTTATATTGAGCCGATTGAATCAACTCTCTATAAATTTCCGAACCATCTTTCAGAGTTCGTTTTTGTGTTTCATAATCCACACGATACAGTCCAAATCGTTTATCAAACCCTTCCGCCCATTCGAAATTATCCATCAGCGACCAGTAAAAATAGCCTCTGACATCTACCCTGTCCAACATGGCTTCGTGCATTGCATTAATATGCTTAAGTATAAAATCTTTACGTAATCCGCTATCCTCTGTCGCAATTCCGTTTTCGGTGATATAGATCGGAATACCGAAAGACCCGATCATCTGCAGCGATCTGTATAATCCCGCCGGATAAATTGCCCAATTCATATCGGTTTGCGGCAATTTTGGATTTGGATAAGTGCGCATATGATAATCCGATTTCCAATCCAGGCGACAGAGATATTGCGTATAATAATTTAATCCTATCCAGTCCAGTGTATTCGAAAGCCCCGGAATATCATGGGAGAAATTCACTACATTCCAAAGATTATACTTAAACTGTTCCGTGATGAAAGCATCAAGCACAGATTGGTTGAACAATCGATGCTGGGTTTTAGCAACAATCCAATCAGGCAGCCACCATTTCCGGGCAGGATCGAAAAGTGTAATATTTTTGACGATACCGACTTTACAGGGAATGCCGTCATCATCGGCGTCGCTCCGATCGATTTCGTGAAGAATATGATAAGCCTGGTAATGCGCCTGTAAGATATTTGCCAAAACCCTGGCTGCCAGACAGAGATCCTTTTTACCGGGCGGAAATTTGCCAAACACCCAACCCATCATCGCATATACCACCGGCTCGTTAAACGTCGCCCAGTAATCTACATACTGACCTAATGTCTCAGCCACTTTGCCGACAAAATCGGTATAATAATGAATTGCATCGGGATTCTCAAATCCTCCCCGTTCGTACAACCAGTCCGGGATCGTGAAATGATGAAGCGTCACAAAAGGATTAACACCGGAATGATGCAAATATTGACAAACATCAATATAATGGTCAATGACACTTGTGTTCCACTTATTCGGTTGTGGACACACTTTGCTCCACTCCACGGAAAAACGGTATGAGTTCGCTCCAATCTGCTTTAAAAGATCAATATCTTTGCGGAATCGGTTCCAGTGATCTGCAGCTTTACCGGATTGTTGTCCATTCTTTATACGGGGATAGGCATTAAGATCATAGGAGCGTTCCCATATCGTCCAGTCGTTCCTATCAGATCCTCCTTCAACCTGATGAGCAGATGTAGCGGCGCCCCATAAAAACCCGCGAGGAAAAAGTAATCCTGAGACATCAATCTCGTGATCCTTCCACTTCACATCATTATGACGATAATTAAACCAGATGGTCAGAAGGATTATTGCTAAGACAACGAGAATGACGAGATGTATAATCATGGATTTTCTAATAACATTTCTACTGCATCTTTACATCATAACATGCGGGATGAAACTATCAATATTTCCATTAAAGGGCAAGGAAAAGTGCATAAATGAGTGGTTTGGGGAATTTCTTTTCACCATCCGGCAGCCGCCGGATGGTGTTAACCCTATAATAATTCTTCTATAAAACTTATCTTCTTATGATGTTCTTCTTGATTCAGGATATATATCCTTGCCATTTTAACATTTGATTCGCTCACGGAAAACGCTCCAAATCCTCGCTGCCATGAAAATTTAACTCCTGAGAAATTATGCGAATTTATCCAATGTGATGATTCAACTTTTAAATCATTTACTATTTTGCTTATGGAATATTTCGGATCTAGCGACAACAGGCAGTTAAGATGATTTTTAATTCCATTGATCATATCAAGATAATAACCTTTTTAAGAAGCAATTTCCTTTATGTGAAAGAATACATCATTGCGTATTCTCATTGGCAATAATGGTTCTCTATTTTTTGTTGACCATACTATATGAATCCAGATTTTAACGAATGTGTTTTATATTAGACCTCTATAGGAACGCCGTGAACGGCGTATGATTTTGTCTGTGGTCATTTCTTTACCAGCCATCCCGAAGAAATCGGGATAAATTCCTGACTGGGCTGGTGATTCGTTTTCCATCGCAATATCAATAAATAAAACATTTATTCATTAAATTATCCTATTAGTTCCTAACATATTTTTCCTATTTTTCAATTGCTTTTTTAAAATGATAAAGATTAGTTATTTGCATATCAGAGGGTAAAAACTTAGCGACATCATGATTTGCGCCGATGAAAAGAAGTCCTGTTTCATCATCTCTGAGGGTAGCTTCAATCCTTTGGGCAATGAAAGCATCCCGTTTTT
>JADHWC010000085.1 GCA_016783665.1 Fidelibacterota bacterium
TACCAAAGCGAATAGTAGCGCAATAAAACCGATAAGGATTGTTAGAAAAACCCAGTTAAAAACAGTGTCGGTCAGCATTAAGCGGCATCTCCGATTATTGATTCCGTAAAATCGAGGCAGTTGTATTTGTTCATAGTGCGCTCAACATCTCCTGAGAGATAATCATGAATGACTTTCACGCTTTTATCAATGACCTTTTCGACGGTTTTCAACTCGTTTTTACGGAAATTATCGAGCACAAAATCTTCGGCAGGAACGCCGTCATCCTGAGAACCAATACCCAACCGCAATCGCGGAAACTGTTTGTTTTGAAGTTGATTAATAATCGATCGAATGCCTTTATGACCACCGGGAGAACCCTGTTTTCTGAGACGAATTTTCCCCAGGGGCAGATCAATATCGTCATAAATGACCAGCAAATCTTCGGGCATTAGATTGTACCGGCTGAGGATATGCCGTGCCGCTACACCGCTATTGTTCATATAGGTAATCGGTTTGCACAAGCAAATGTCGATGTCGCCTTCATTTGTGGATATGGTAGTTTCACTCCACAGATAGGATTTTCTTGAAGAGCGAAAGGTCATCTGGTTTGGTTCAGCAATTTGATCAATCACCATAAATCCAAAATTATGTCGATTTTTCTCATATTGTCTTCCCGGATTTCCGAGTCCCATAATAACCTTCTGTACCTTATCCGAATAAGAGCGTTTGAATTTTGAGAAGAAACCGGTCATCTGAGGCCATTCCAATACTATTCCGTTTTGGCGCTTTCGCCTTCTTCAATCTCTTCCTCTTCTTCTTCAATCTCCTCCTCGTCTTCAGCCTTTGCGCCGGCAGCTTTCACAATGGACACGATCGATGAACTTTGAGGTGTTAAAATCTCTACATTTTCTGCTGAAATGTCGGAAACAGCGATGGAATCACCAACATTCAGAAGGCTGACATCCACGGTAAACGCATCGGGAATATCGGTGGCTTTACATTTAACTTCAATTTCCCAAATCTGTTGCGCCAGAACACCGTCAAAATCTTTCACACCGATTGCGGTGCCTTCCAGATGAACAGGTACGTTTACGGTAATATCTTCTTTCATGGTAATTCCCATGAAATCAGCGTGAGTAATTTCTTCGGTTACCGGATTGTGCTGAATATCTCGTAAGATGCATAGATGTTTCTTTTTTTCCATGTGGAGTTCATAAATATTAGCGCCGGAATGGATTGCGCCTTTCAATTCTTTTACGTCCACAGACAGCGGAACCGGCTTGTCCTGATGGAAATAAAAAACAGCGGGTATTCTTCCTTCATTCCGTAAGCGTTTGTTTTCGCATTTATGGATATTAGTGCGTAATTTCGACTGTAACTTATAATCAGCCATTCAAAATCTCCTTATGGTTAAAAATCAAAAAGTGTGCTAATGGATTCTTCAAGATGTATACGTTTTATTGCTTCCGCCAGCATGGGTGCAGCAGATATAATTTCCAGCTTGGAAAATGATCGCTCCTGTGGCAGCGCAAGACTGTTGGAGACGATAACTTTATCAATAGGTGAATCTGTCAGGTCCTGAATGCATTTTCCTGAAAATAATCCATGAGTTGCCATAACAGTAATTGTTTCCGCGCCGTTCTCTTTTAATAAGTGAGCTGCCCGGGAAATAGTGCCGCCCGTATCGATCATATCATCAATCAACAGCGCATGTTTAACATGACTTTCGCCGATGACATTCATTACCTCGGCTTTATTTGGCTCCGGTCGGCGTTTATCGATAATTGTTAGCGGCAGCCCCAATATCTGGGCATAAGAGCGGGCGAATTTGATGCCGCCAACATCCGGAGCGATTATCGTATAAATTTTGCTGGCGATTAATTTTTTCAAAGGTTCGATAAAAATAGTTTTGGCATATAAATGATCAAAGGGAATGTTAACGAATCCCTGTATTTGAGTCGAATGCAGGTCCATTGCCACAATACGGTCGGCGCCGGCAGCAACGATCTCGTCCATTATCAACCGGGAAGATATTGGGACGCGCGGTTGATCTTTGCGGTCCTGACGAGCATACCCGTAATAGGGAATAACTGCCGTGATTCGTTTGGCGGAAGCCCGTCGTGCCGCATCGATAATCAGGAGCAGTTCAAGAATGTTTTCAGCCGGAGGATTTGTGGGTTGTACGATAAATATATCGGCGCCACGGATATTTTCTTCAAACCGTAGCCAGATTTCGCCGTCACTGAAGTTGCCGATCGAAATTTCTCCCGGTGGGATATCGAGAATTTCGATAATTTCCCGGGTTAGATTGGGATTTGATCTCCCTGAAAAAACTCTTGCTTCAAATTTCATAAGTACATCTCCAATAAATAGAAGTTGCTCGGGGACTTGGATTCGAACCAAGATTGACGGCTCCAAAGGCCGCAGTCCTGCCGTTGGACGATCCCCGAATTATGATGTTGTTTTCTAATTATTAATGGGAAATGAAATGAATGTTGTGTGATTTTTAAACTGTTTTTGTGCATGTTCTGCGTCGTATCTGTTTTTGAACGCTCCAAACACAGTCGAACCACTTCCCGACAAACCGGCGTATAAGGCTCCTTCGTCCTGAAGAAGATTTTTAATCTTGCCGATTTCTGGATATGTTGGAAAAACAACAGATTCAAATTTATTTTCAAACAGCTCCCAATGAATCATTCCTGATTCGAAAAGGTCGCCAAATTTATAACCTTCTTTCTTATTTATCAAGTTGAATTGTTGATACGCCCATTTTGTGGAAATATGAATCGTCGGGCAAACCAGCAGCAAGGTGAACGATTCCGGCAGCGTCAGCGACTGTAATTTATCGCCAATACCTTCGGCGCCCTGAGTTTTGCCATTAATATAAAAGGCGACATCAGCGCCGATTCGCGCGGCAACCCGGATTAATTCGGATTCGCTGAGCTTCAATTCCCAGTGCTCATTAAGAAAATTGATTACTGCCGCGGCATTAGAGCTGCCGCCGCCGAGACCGGCTCCGACGGGGATATTTTTTTGAAGCTGAATATGCCAGTCTGTTGATCGGGACGCCAATTGTTTCAACTCGCGATACGCCCGGCTGCATAGATTGCTGTCACCACAGGGAATACCAGCATTATCACAACAGATTGAATATGTATCGGAAGGAGTAAAAATAAGAGTATCGTAAAGATCGATTTCCTGGAAAACCGAGCTGAGCGTATGGTAGCCGTTTGGCAGCTGGCCGGTTATTCGGAGACAGAGATTGATTTTGGCATTTGATCGGATAGTATATGACTGATCAGGCATGTGGTATAGCATCCTCAAGGTGTTTCAGCCGGCGGGTCTTTTTCCTTCGGCACAAATCGTGTTCTAATCACCGGAGACAGGCTCCTTTTTTTTGCTTCTTTTAATAGTTTTCCAAATAATAATGCCTGCAACTAAAACGATAATTACACCGTTTACAATTGTGTTATATTTCGATAGAACTGACTTGATCATTGTCCAGTTTTCGCCTACAATTTTTCCCAGATTAAAAATCATTCCGTTCCAGAGCAAAATACCGCTGACAGTGTATGCCAGAGCCCTGCCATAGGAAATATTCGAGAAACCGGCGGTTAATGCCAGCAATAATCTGCTGCCCGGAATAAATCGTCCAATAGCAAGAAACCAGGCGCCAAACCGGTAAAAATGACGATCAATTTTGTCAATTCTCCATATTGGTAAAAATGAAAACTTTTTATTTTCGAAATACTCTCGTCCCCAATGTCGACTGAGAGCAAATACGAAAATATAGCCAACGATGCTACCAGTAATAGTGATGCCGAATGCCAGGGACGGCAATAATACTCCACGTCCACTGAGATATGCGGAAAAGATTAATACCGCATCGCCAGGAACAAATGGGATAATGTTCTCCAGAAAAATCAGCAGAAATAGAATCGAATATACAATTACGGCGCTATTTTCGAGCACGGTCTGGAAATAGCTGTCCATCAGAATCCAATTAATGCGGTTGCAAATGCCGCGATACCCTCTTCTCTACCGATAAACCCCATTTTCTCTGTTGTTGTGGCTTTAATCGATATAGCATCAACGGGAATTTTTAAAACAGGAGCAAGCATCTTCTGCATTGCCGGAATATAGGGATTGATTTTGGGTTCTTGGGCAATAATAGTTACGTCAACATTCCCGATGTAGTAATGCCTGTCCTGGATCATTGACACCACATTCTCAAGTAACAGCACACTTGAGATGTTTTTATATTGAGCGTTTGTGTTTGGGAAATGTTTTCCGATATCTCCGAGACCGGCAGCGCCAAGTAAAGCATCCATAACAGCGTGAATAACAACGTCGGCATCGGAATGACCGGCGAGTCCTTTTTCAAAAGGGATATTTATGCCACCGAGTACAAGCGCCCTTCCCTCTGAAAACGCATGAGCGTCAACACCGTGCCCGACGCGTATATTGAACTTTTTCATATTGCTCCCTTTTCGAGTAATAATTGTGCAATAAGCAGGTCATGCTGACAGGTTATTTTTATATTCCGCAGACTGCCTGCAACAATTCCAATCCGTCCACCGCTCTGTTCGACAAGACTGGCGTCGTCCGTACCGGTGACATTAGTCCGGAATGCCTGTTTATAGGCATTTATGAGAATATCCTTCCGGAATGTCTGAGGTGTTTGAGCCTGCCAGATGATATCACGATCAATTGTTTTCACAATCAATTGGTCTTGGATTTCCTTAAGCGTGTTTGTTGATGGTAATGCGACAATGGCCCCGTCATATTGATTGCAAAGTTCGATGGTGCTTGTTATTGTCTCGGGATCGATAAATGGACGAACGCCGTCGTGTATGCAAACGATTATCGAATCAGGATTTACGGCTTGAAGACCATTATAAACGGAATCCTGACGTTGCTTGCCTCCGGCAATGGTTCGTATTGGTATGGATGCTGATTTCGGTATAGAAACCCGCAGATATTCAGAAGTTAACAGTTGAGAAGAGGTAACAATAATAATTTCTGAAATATCCGCCACCTGTAGAAAACGTTGAATTGTATGATATAAGACTGTATTGTTATCGAGGGTTAAAAATGGTTTTGGCACAGATGATTTCATCCGTGTGCCACTGCCGGCAGCGACGATTATTGCACTTGTAGATTTCATTGGTATTGCTTCTTTAGAGAACTATCATTGCGTCGCCATAACTGAAAAAGCGATATTTCTTTTTTATCGCAATGTGATAGGCTTTCATGATTAAATCTCGATTGGCGAAAGCGGCGACCTGCAGGATCAATGTGGATTTAGATTGATGAAAGTTTGTAATCAGAACATCAACCATTTTAAATTCATACGGTGGATAAATATACTTATCTGTCCAGCCTTTACGGGGACTGACCTGAAAGCCGGATACCGTGACTGTTTCGAGAGCGCGAACGGCGGATGTACCCACCGCAATAACTCGTTTCCCTTTTGCCTTCGCTTCGTTAATGGCGATTGCCGTTTCCGCAGACACTTCGTAGTATTCCGAGTTCATGTGATGTCGGGACAGATCTTCGACCGTTACCGGACGGAAAGTACCCAAACCGATATGCAGAACAACCGGGAATATTTTTACACCTTTTGCTTTGATTTTTTCAATAAGGTCATCCGTGAAGTGTAATCCGGCTGTCGGTGCAGCGACCGCGCCGCGGCGCCGGGCATACACCGTCTGGTATTTAACTTTATCTTCAGGTGTGGGGTCGCGATGGATATAGGGGGGCAATGGAGACTGACCGATTTTATCGATCAGGGTGTATAGATCATTTTGGGATATGTTGTTAAACCGAACGACCCGTCCGCCGGAGACGGTGTTGTCAATCACATCGCACTGGACACCTTCCGCAACGGTCAACTTGTTACCGATCCGTACTTTACGGGCAGGTTTGACCATGACTTCCCAGAGATTATTGTCCAGCTCCCGTAATAAAAACACCTCTACTTTAGCATCTGTGCGATCCTTGACAGCCGAAAGCCGCGCGGGATATACCATGGTTTCGTTAACAATTAAAAGATCACCCGCATTTAGATAATCGGGTAGATTGTAAAAGTGTTTATGTTTTATACTGCCTTCTTTCCGGTCAATAATCATTAATTTGGAATGATCACGTTTTTCGATCGGATACTGTGCAATCAGTTCTTCAGGTAATACATAATCGAAATCGGTAAGTCTCATAAGATTTCCTTTATTCAAATAAAGTTTGTTGCTCGGACGATATCTTCAGCCCGAAATATTTATATGTTTCCGGCGTTGCCTGGCGACCACGCGATGTCCGCTGAATAAGACCATTTTGAATTAAAAAGGGCTCATAGACATCTTCAATGGTTTCTGAGTCTTCACCGATGGCTACCGCCAGACTGTTTAAACCGACTGGCCCGCCGGAAAATTTTTTAAGAATCATCGTTAGAATTGTACGATCCATATTGTCAAGACCACGTTCATCAATATCTAACAGTTTCAGTGATTGCTCAGCAACGTCCTTATCAATTACTCCTTTTGCCTTGATCTGTGCATAATCGCGAGCCCGTCGTAATATCCGGTTGGCAATTCGGGGCGTCCCGCGGGAGCGTTTGGAAATTTCCCGGGCTCCGGCCTTAGCAATTTCGATATTTAATATTTTTGCGGTTCGGATTAAAATTTTATAGAGTTCTTCGTTTGTATAGTAGTCCAGTCTCAGCACGACGCCAAAGCGGTCGCGCATTGGCGATGTCAGGCGCCCCAGTCTTGTAGTGGCGCCGATAAGTGTAAAATTTTCGAGACTGAGTTGAATGCTTCTGGCACTTGGTCCTTTGTCAATCATGATATCGATTGTAAAGTCTTCCATTGCTGAGTATAGATATTCTTCGACAACGTTGTTTAAACGATGGATTTCATCGATAAAAAACACATCTCCATGGGAAAGATTGGTCAGTATTCCAGCCAGGTCGCCGGCGCGTTCAATTACAGGGCCTGAAGAAGGTTTAATATTTACACCGAGCTCCTTCGCCACAATATGTGCAAGCGTAGTTTTTCCCAGCCCGGGAGGGCCAAAAAGCAATACATGATCGAGCGCCTCGCCCCGTTTTTTAGCGGCTGTAATGTATAACTTCAGGTTGTCCACTGCTTTCTGCTGACCGATAAATTCGGCAAAAGCAGCAGGACGAACACGTTGTTCGACTTCGACATCTTCTGATAACTTTTGGGGATCGATATATTCAGAACGCAATGTGCTTCACAAAATTGAACGTAAAATTATAATTTATTATCCGGTTGGCTAAGACATAAAAATGATTTTGAAAAAAGTGCTGTATTATGAGTGTCTATTATCAACCGGCTTAGCAATGTGGAATATTCCATTTAGTAATTGCAAATCATAAAACCAAGCGGTAATTTATTAAAAAATACGCCTTAAATCAATAGAATTCAGAAACATCCGTTTATTAAATGCATGTTTGTTTTATTATAGCGTGAAAATGCTAAGAAAATATCAGAATGGAATATCTTAAAACCGAACAATCTGCTGTCGTTCTTTACCTACCGAGATGTACTTTATAGGTGTATGCAATAGCTTTTCAATAGTCTTAATATACTCACGGGCTTCTTGCGGAAGATCATTGAATTTTCGCGCCGATGTTGTGTCCTGATTCCAGCCTTTTAAAGTGATATAATGAGGAATAGCCGCCTCAAAATCAATATCCGGGAAATTTCCGTTTTCATAATGAGTACAGATTCGAATTTCGTTTAAGTCATCAAGAACATCCAGTTTTGTAATAGCGATTGAAGTAAATCCGTTTATCATGGCAGCATAAATACCTATTGCGGCATCGAACCAGCCACAACGCCGTTTTCGTTTGGTGGTGGCTCCGAATTCGCCGCCGGTCTGTTGCAGATAATCTCCGGTTTCATCGGTCAGTTCTGTTGGGAAAGGACCGGCGCCAACCCGGGTCGTATAGCTTTTGTAAACGCCAATGATATTGTCAATAGTTTTAGGACCAATCCCAAGCCCGGTGCAAATGTTGCCTGCAATAGTATTGGAAGACGTCACAAATGGATATGAACCAAAATCTACATCCAGCAAGGTTCCCTGAGCGCCTTCAATAAGGATATTTTTTTTTGCCCGGATGAAATCATTCATCATTATAGAGGTATCGGCGGCACAGGCATAGACTTCCGGGACACAAGCATAAAAACGATCCAGATCGCTTTGTAATAATATTTTCTCGGTTTCCGAAAGAATCCCTTTCTGAATGAATGTATCGATCTTGTGATTGATTATTGTTTGAAGGGCATCGAGGGGTCGAAGGTTTTTAATCTGGATGCCGGAGCGATTTATTTTATCTGCGTAGCAAGGACCAATACCTCGTTTGGTAGTGCCAATCGCGTTGTTGCCGAGAGCCGCTTCGGACTTGGCGTCCAGCAGTTTATGGAGCGGTGTGACAACATGAGCTAAACGCGATACATGAATTCGTTTCCCTATGGAAATACCCTTGTCACGAAGATGGTTCATCTCGTTGATTAATCCAACCGGGTCTATGACCATGCCATTGCCAAGAATACAGTCTGTGCGTTCACGAAGAATGCCGCAGGGCAATTGATGCAATATCGTCTCTTTACCATTTACAAATATGGTATGCCCGGCATTGGCGCCGCCCTGAAAGCGTGCTACAAGGTCGGCATGATCGCTTAAATAATCGACAATTTTCCCTTTTCCTTCATCGCCCCATTGGGCTCCCAGTACAGCTGTAACAGGCATGGAGATCCTCCAAAATATAAAATGCTCCCAACGGGGAGCATTTATTTGTGAATTATTTTAATGTCAATTTATTTCTTTTTTGCATTGAATTTTTTTTGCCAGGCGATTACTACCGGACCGGCAATATAGATTGAGGAATATGTTCCGACAAAGACACCGATA
>JADHWC010000086.1 GCA_016783665.1 Fidelibacterota bacterium
CGTTCTTGTATTACTTTTAATGTCCTCATTGTTAGCTTCTTCAGACAGACTAACAAATGTGGGAACAACGGCAGCGCCATTTCTTGAAGTCGGAGTTGGTTCCCGGGCTATTGGTATGGGTGGTGCGTTTGTCGCTGTAGCGAATGATGTATCTGCTTTATACTGGAATCCGGCCGGACTGTGTCGGATCGGTCACTCTGAAGCAGTTTTTGAACGGGTTGAGTGGCTGGCCGATATCGATTTCAATTATCTGGGAGCAACAATTCCTTTTGGAAGATGGGGAACTGCAGGATTTTTTCTGAATGCTATGACCGTACCGAAAATGGAGGTTCGTACAGTAGATTTCCCCGACGGTACCGGTGAAGAATATGATGCAAGCAGTTTAGCTGTTGGAGTTTCATATTCTTTAGGTTTAACGGACCGGTTTTCTATCGGATTTACCGGTAAATACATCTCTGAACGGATCTGGCATGAGAAAACATCTAGTATCGCCATTGATATCGGAACCCTGTATTTTACCGGTTTGAAAGGTCTGCGAATTGGTGCGGCTATTACCAATTTTGGACCATCAATGCAGATGGATGGCAGCGATTTGATCATTTATTATGATGCTGATCCGAGTATCGATGGTAATAATGACCGGATTATGGGTAAGCTGATTACTGATGAATGGCCGTTGCCGTTGAACATGCAGTTTGGAATCGCCTATGATATTTTTGATACGAGGTTCTCCAGACTCACGGTTGCTGTCGATGCATTTCACCCAATTAATAATACAGAATCAATTAATGCTGGATGTGAGCTTGCATTATTCAAAATGGTTTTTATGAGAGCTGGTTTTAAATCCATTGGTCAGCAGGATACTGAAGAAGGTCTGACATTAGGTGGAGGATTGAGATATAAATTATTTGGTCAATCTTTTATAAAATTAGATTACGCATATGCAGATTTTGGACGTCTTGAAAACGCAAGTCGCTTCACTTTAAGGTTGAATTTTTAATATTAATTTTGTGATAGCTACAGATTAGCTCTGATAGAAAGAAGATTTTACACGTTCTTTTCCCAAAAAATGAATTTTTAATTTCAGACCTTGTGAAGGCCAAAAAAATTCGCAGCGTTTATTGTAATTTCCATAAAAAACTACTTTATTCTACATAAATAGGTAATAGAAACTAATGAAAATTGTAGAATATTTTATTTCACTAAGACGAGTAGCCCTGGTAATACTTGTTTTTTCAATAGTAACGTCAATTTTCGCACAACAAATTAACATCAATCGAATTGAAATGATGCCGAATAAGCCTACACCCTATGAAATGAGAAATTGGAAACAGGTAACATTAGGATATGACTCGTTGGTTTTTGATCTCAATCTTACAGAGCAATATCTCCCATTAGTCTGGACTGATGGAAACGGTGTTAATTATCCTGAGCATAACCGATTCGGACTGCATTCGGTTGTCGGTACTCCCCATCCGGAAAATGCGGAAGGGATCAATGTATTAGCGGCGGTAGTCGGCGCAACTCTTGTGGGAATCGACAAAAGCAACCAGAATGGTTTTAACTGGGTGCTGATGTGCGAGGAATTTTTTAACAAGCGTCCCGAAGAGAATGTTTATCTGAATAATTTTGTCGGAAATAGTGGCAATGACTGGTGGTATGATACAATGCCGAATATTTTTTTCTACCAATTGTATGATCTGTATCCCGAAACTGGTGATTTTGATTATCAATTTACTTCCGTCGCGGATAGGTGGCTCGAGGCTGTAATTGCCATGAATGGAAGTGCAATCCCCTGGACACAGCCCTATATGAATTATCGCGCCTGGGATCTGTCATCAATGATTCCCTTGGAAACCGGAGTTAAACAACCGGAAGCAGCAGGTGCGATTGCCTGGCTGCTTTATAATGCTTTTATTAAAACAGGTGAAGAAAAATACAGGGTTGGCGCTGAATGGAGCATGGAGTTTTTAAGCAACTGGACATCGAATCCATCCTATGAACTTCAATTACCGTATGGTGTTTATGCAGCAACGAGGATGAATGCTGAGCTGGGTACTGCTTATAACATTGAAAAATTGCTGAACTGGTGTTTTACTCCTGATGGAAATGTTCGCAACTGGGGTGTCTGTCTTGGCAACTGGGGCGGATACGATTGTGACGGACTGGTCGGTGAAGCGAAATATGACGGTTACGCCTTTTTTATGAATGGAGTCGAGCAGTTTGGAACATTGGTACCGATGGTGCGCTATGATGACCGTTTCACCCGGGCAATCGGAAAATGGGCTTTGAATGTCGCCAACGCTTCACGACTTTTTTACACGAATTTTCTGCCAGACTCGCTCCAGGACAGCGAGGCATGGGCACATCAGTATGATCCGAATTCCTATATTGCCTACGAAGCCCTGCGGAAATATGCTTTATATTCCGGAGTAAGCCCTTTCGCTACGGGTGATAATTGGGGTGCTACTAATTTATCCTTATACGGTGCTTCCCACGTGGGTATTTTTGGTGGAATAATTGATACAACAAATATAGAAGGAATTCTTCGATTAGATGTATTAAAGACCGACTATTTTCATAACGAAGCCTATACGACATTTCTTTACTATAACCCTTATGATGAGGAAAAAATTGTAGAACTCGAAGCTGGTTGGGGGACTTATGACCTGTATGATGCAGTCGGTAATGAATTTATAAAATACAATGTCAGCGGAATAGACTCCTTTTCCATTGCTCCGGATGCAGCAATGTTAATTGTATTAACTCCACCCGGTTCGGAAATTAATTATAATCTGGACAATGCTATGATTGGAAATGTAGTTATTGATTATCTCTCAGGGCAAGCTGTTGAAAATTACCCCCCAAGAATAAAAAGTCTGGCAGCAGATATGACAACAGTCTGTTTTGGAGACAGTACAAAATTATTTTGCACTGCTGAGGACAAAGATAATGATGAACTTTCCTATGAATGGCGTTCATCGGGAGGAATAATTACCGGTATCGGTGTAAATGTTACATGGACATCACCGGGTTCAGAAGGAAATTATTTTATTACCTGTATAACGGATGATGGTAATGATGGAAAAGATTCTGCTGAAGTGAGCATTGAAGTTGTTGAGTCAATTAATCATGTACCTGTTATTACAAAAATCACTGCTACTCACGGAGTAATTAATTTAGGAGGAACAACTGAAATAATCTGTACTGCAATTGATCCAGATGGTGACACTTTAAGTTACAATTGGACAGCATCTTATGGAACGTTAAGCGCTAATGATTCTATCGCAAATTGGATAGCACCGGAAATCGGAGGATACTATTTCGTTATCTGTGAAATAAATGACGGACATGGTGGAGAAGATATAGATAGTGTCGGAATTGTCGTTCATGATACATCCAACAGCAGTTTCGGAACTCCAATTGCATATTATCCCTTTATTGGCAATGCAAATGATGAAAGTGGCTTTGGCAATAGCGGGACTGTTTCTGGAGCAACATTAGTTGAAGACAGATTTGGAAATTCCAACAGTGCTTACTATTTCGACGGAGCTAATGACTATATCCGTGTTTCAAATAATTCCAATTTAAATTTTCAAGAAGCAATTACAATTAGTTTTTGGATGAAAATAGGCGAATTTTTCGGGCGTGAAGCCTATCCAATCTCTCACGGGAACTGGGTAAATCGCTGGAAAGTATCAATTACAAACAAGCGGATTCGATGGACCATTAAAACCGATAATGAAGAAAATAACGGTATAAAAGATTTAGACTCAAAAAATGAACTTTCAACGAACACCTATTACAACATTACAGTACTTTATAATGGTTCAGATTTCGATATTTATATCAATGGTGAATTGGATGTTTCATCCACGTGGTCGGGTCTAATATTGCCTACAACAATTGACTTAACAATCGGACAGGTTCTTCCGAATAATAGCAGTCATAATTTTAAGGGTGTGCTGGATGATATTCGCATATATGACTATGCCTTAACAATTACTGAAATACAAAATCTATATCGTGAAAATACGGGAATCGAAGATTTAACGACAAGAAGTATTCCAGATCATTATATATTGTATCAAAATTATCCCAATCCATTTAATAATATAACATCAATTAACTACCAATTTAGAGAAACCGGACACGTCACTATTATTGTTTATAATGTTATGGGGCAAACTGTAATGACCTTAGTCGATGAAAACAAACCACCGGGTTACTATACAATTCAGTGGGATGGAAAAAATAACAAGGATCTATCCGTCACATCAGGTTTATATTTCTATGAGATGAAAACGGGTGAATTTACTCAAAGAAAAAAACTTGTGTTTTTAAAGTGAGTAAGAATTATTTTTTCCAATAGATTTAATCGTAAAAATATGAAATTGTATTTTTGACTATGTTTAAACCTGTATATGGATATCAGCCAAATTGAAATGTTTGTTATGAGAGAAAAAACCAAAAGAGACCCACATCGCCCGGTCTATCATTTTTCACCTAATAATTGGATGAATGACCCTATTCCCTTCTTCTGGAATGGGGAATATCACATATTTTTTCAGCATAATCCGGAGGGAGCTTTCTGGGACAAAATGAGTTGGGGACATGTTGTAAGCAGGGATTTGGTGCATTGGGAACAACTTCCTATTGCATTGGCGCCGACACCCAATAGTCCAGATAAAGACGGATGTTGGACAGGTTGTGTAATTGAAGAAAATGGCAGATTTCACATTTTCTATACAGGAGTGTACCCGCAGGTTATATGCATGGCTAGTAGTAGTGATTTAGTGTCGTGGGAGAAATACAAAGATAATCCACTTAACATAAATAAGCCAGATGGATATGGAGAATGTTTTCGTGATCCTTTCGTTTGGAAAGAAAAAGATGCCTGGTATATGATAATTGGTGGCGAAAAACGAAAAAAAACAGGTGGCGTAGTATTTCTTTATAAATCCAGTAACCTTATTGATTGGACATATCTAGATACACTTTTTGAGGGAGATACAAGTACAGTATTTGAATTTGAATGTCCTGATTTTTTCATTTTCGGGGACAAATATGTTTTACTAACTTCTGATGAAAAGACATGGTGGCATATTGGAAATTACAGTAATCACAAATTTTATCGTGAACGCTGGGGCATGATAGATGGAGGCTTGTTGTATGCTGGGAAAACTTTGAAAGATGATAAGGGGCGCCGAATCTTATGGGGCTGGATACGGGAAGATCGTACCGAAGAAAGTCAAATCCAAGCCGGGTGGAGTGGTGTTCTGTCACTTCCACGAGAATTAAAGCTATTATCAGATGGAAAAATCGGTCTTAAAGTTGTTTCAGAAGTAAAAACTCTTCGTGGAAAGCATTGGCATTTTAATGATATTAAAATCAAAAGCAGAGATAGACCCGAATATTATTATATCGAAAAGTTTGAAAGCGACTCTTTTGAGATAGTTGCTCAATTTGCTCCGACAAATGCTCAGGAATACGGTATTGTTGTCCGGTGTTCACCTGATCTGAAATATGGAATTACAATTTCTTATAATAACAATCTAAATGAGTTTTGCGGAGTTCCAATGATTTTAGAACAAGGCGAGTCTCTTTCAATGCAAGTCTTCGTAGATCATTCTGTAATAGAAGCATTTGCGAACGAAAAGTCTTGCAGTACTCTTCGTACCTATCCTGGGCGAGACGATTATCTGGGAATAGCTCTTTACAGTAAAGAAGGAGAATTAAAAATAGAAAGTGTTGATATATGGGAGATCACTTAAAACCGGAGTTTCACGTCGTGAATCTGGTATTTTACAAATTAAAATAGCAATCAGTGAAAACTACGGTATTTAAGAATCATCTGTCTATTGAAAACTCAATTATGACAAAAAAGAAAGTGAAAAAATTCGATAATCCTCTAATAGTGAAAAGAATTAAAAGACTTCTCAAAATCATTTCGCTTACATTTATTATTCTTTTTGTTTCCTGCTCCAAAGATAACAAAACGTTTCAAAAAAGTGAAGATGGCAAAATTCGCTTAACTTACTGGTGCGCTTCAAATACTCATGAGATCAAACTGGCAAGATTACTTGTATCCGAGTGGAATGACACGCACAAAGATATCCGGGTGAAGATACAGCCTATACCAGCAAGCAAATCCTCGGAAGAGGTTCTTTTGGCGGCTATTGCCGGGAAAACAACACCTGATATATGTTCTAATATGTGGTCGGGCGCTATGGATGATTTTACTTCCTCCGGCGGATTGATTAATTTTGATCGTTTCCCCGATTTTTTTGATTATATAAGGAAAAGAGTACCCGGTGATTTACTGGAATTTTTCCGGGCTTCCGACGGTCAATATTACCAATTGCCCTGGAAAACAAATCCCACAATGATTATGTACAACGTAAAAATGTTCCGGGAAGCCGGAGTCATAGAGGAACCACGTACATATTCGGAGTTTCTCGAAGCGGCGAAAAAATTGACCCGTGACCTTGACGGTGACGGGCATTTAGATCAGTGGATGTGTTACAGGGACATAAATCCTATCTGGTGGCAGCGCCTTTTTGATTATTATCCTTTATATATTGCCGCTTCAGGTGGGAAAACATTGTTTGACGGTTCGGAGATTATTTTTAATAATAAAGCCTCGGTAAATGTTTTCCGGTTTTTTCAGAAACTTTATAAAAACGGCTACCTTCCAATAACTGCATTACAGGGAGATAATTTTATTTTAGGTAAATTAGCTACTAATATTACAGGACCTTGGAATATTGCGCATGTGGAGAAATTTAAAACCGAAGATTTTGAATATGATATCATGCCTCTTCCTGTTCCCGATGATTATAATGGTCCGGTGTATACGCGTGGCGATCATAAAAACATCTCTATTTTCAGTACAACAAAGCATCCTGAAGCTGCCTGGGAATTTACAAAATATCTGATAAGTCCTGAGAATGATTTAAAATTGCTTGAGATTTGCACTCAGCTACCCTTGCGGAAAAATTTAGCGGAAGATCCGCTATATCAGCCGTATTTTCAAGAAAATCCCAAGATGAGAAAATTTGCGGAGCAGGCGTCTTATACCAGGGGAGTTGACGGTGTATCCGATTTGAAGGAAATATTTGATGGCATCTCTCAGGAATATGAAATGTGCGCAATATATGGAGTGAAAACCCCGGAAGACGCTGTGAGAGATGCCGCTAAAAGAGCAAAAGTCATAATGGAATGGAATCGATCAAGATAATGAAAGTATTGAAAAAAATAAAAAGAAGCGATAAAGCGGGCTATGTGATGAGCCTGCCATATATTATTTCATTTCTGATGTTTGTTGCATTTCCATTGTGTTTTTCCTTTATTTTAATATTTCATAAATGGAATATAGTGATGCCAATGGAATTTGTAGGCTTAAGAAATTTTGCTCGCTTGTTTCAGGATGTTCAATTTTTTAAAGCAATTTATAATACCCTGGTTTTCTTAATAATTCATATCCCTCTCCAAATCACTGTCGCTTTATTATTAGCAGTTTTTCTTAACCAAAAAATTAAATGCCGGGGTCTGTTTCGTGCTCTCTATTTTCTACCAGTTGTTGTTTCAGGTGTGGTTATCACAATTTTATGGCAACAATTATATGCTTATGAAACCGGCGTGTTGAATACTATTCTTATAAAGTTGGGGTTTGATAAAATTCCCTGGATAACCTCTCCTAACTGGGCAATGCCATCCATAGCTATTATGGCGACCTGGAAAAATGTCGGTTTGTATATAATTCTGTTTTTAGTAGGGTTGCAGGGAATTCCGCAATATATGTATGAGGCTGCTGATATTGACGGAGCAAAACCACATCAAAAGTTTTTTTACATTACTATACCTGCTTTAAATAGTACAATGGTTCTGGTTATGATTCTATCTACAATTGGTGGTTTTTCGCTGTTTATCGAGCCTTTTGTGATGACCGGGGGCGGGCCGATGAATAGCACATTATCTGCAGTGCTTTATATCTATAACCAGGCTTTTTATTTTGGACATATGGGGTATGCAGCTACACTTGGATTCTTTTTTGCTCTTATTATATTGACTGTAGTGCTGGTGCAGAAGAAGTTTATCGAGAAAAAATGAGAACCGCAGATTATACAGAGTAACACAGATATTATTATGATATGGAAAAATGAACCGCAGATTACACAGAGTAGCACAGAAGTTTTTATAGTAAAGATTAGGTAAAATAAAAGTAATCAGTGAAAATCAGGGCAATCAGCGGTAAAAAGGGGAATGAATGAAAAAATCGTTAATATATGGGATTCTGATTATCGGCGGGGTAATGTTTGCTTATCCCTTTTTATGGATGTTATCCGCCTCTCTAAGACCGGATATTGAAATAAGTGAGATCGGACTTATTTCGTCAAATTTTTCACTAGATAACTTTAAAACAGTTTTTGAAAAAATTCCTCTAGGGCGAGCACTGCTAAATAGTCTATTTGTTTCGACTTGTGTTACACTTTCTGTTATTTTCTTCGGTTCAATTGTTGGTTATGCGCTTTCCAGGTTAAACTTTTTTGGTCGTGATTTTATCCTGGGTGTTATCCTTTTTACGATGGTTATACCTTTTCAAATCACATTAATCCCAATGTATATTTTAATGGTGAAATTCGGCTGGGTTGATTCATATCTGGCCCTTATAGTACCGGGGATGATAAATGCCTTTGGAATTCTACTGTACCGTCAATTTTTTATGGATATTCCCCAGGATTTGATTGATGCGGCTCGGATTGACGGCTGCAATGATTTTACAATACTTTTTAAGATTATATGGCCGATATCAAAGCCTGTAATTATTACAGTTGGAATAATTTCTTTTATGGGCGCCTGGAATAATGTGCTGTGGCCATTAGTTGTTATCCGGGATGAGG
>JADHWC010000023.1 GCA_016783665.1 Fidelibacterota bacterium
TCAGCGCCAGACGGATTGACGACAATAATCCGAAGCCGCTGGAACAGCCGGTGATTAAGACGACTTTTTTCTGTTTTTCAGATTTCATACTGCCCCAAATATTTTATAAGATTTCAATTAAAAAACGTAAGATTATAATCGCTTATTTATTTTAGTCCGGAAAATCCATATTTCCAAGCCGCATATGAACTTTCCACTCGTTCCGAGGCTGCCCGCCTGACTGTCCGGGCAGGTGCTCCGGAACAATTGGTTACGGAGCGCAACCCCGTAGCCAGAAATGACTTCATTGTCGTTCCGGTATGAGTAATCTAATACCATAACAAGTAATTTGTTATAGACAAAATATCCCCCGCTGGCATAAAATTCAAGTTGACAATAGGACTTTTTAAACTTAATATTTGAATAGCCATGAGATATGGAAAAACCACATGGAATTTAATGCGACACAAAAAGATTTCTATAAGTATTTACGTAAGTTGTATAAATCTATATAGATGGTATAAATCGGACTACAAAGTGAGATACTATCTATTAATATTTTTACTATTATTATCTAATCAATTGCCGATCTATGGAAATAATAAAGTCGATAAAGGTACGATTTGCAGGAAAAATAGCATAAGTTTGAATCCAATATCTCCATTTATATCAACATATAACATTTGTTATAGTTACAGAAAACCATCGAAGAGATTAGAGCTACACAATTCAGTCACTTACTTTAATAAAATATCATTTACCACTCCTCCTTTTTTTATTTTAATCAGAAGTGATTTAACTGCATTTAATTATCTAATAAGTTTACGAAAGTATAAAAATACAAATTTAAACCATAGGTTTGATGGCATTGGCTTCCGTTCAATCTATATTAAATCGCATGATTCTGAATGTTTTTGGTTTTTACCATTAGTCCACGATGCTCCTAGTCTAATTATTCCAGAGGCATTCTACACAAAAAGTATTTATCTTGGAATAAATTTCGAAGAGGGCTATACCATTTATCTATTTCATAGAATTATTTTAACTTTTTCAATATCAGCATCATGTGGAATAATTTTTGAAAATAAAGAGAGTGATAGATGGGAATACATCAATAAAATGGTATTTTTTCCGTCAATTAACGCTACAATAGGATGGTTATTATAAATCAACATCTAACATATTAAGACTATTAGCATTCGATCGACTAAGTCATCGGTGAACAAACCTGAACAATCACTGAACCGAACGGTTAACCACTGGTGAGTTCTTAGTTTTATAAAATTTTTAACCCTTCCCAACATCAACCTGTTCGATAAATAATACATTACATATTCACCTGATATTTTTGCTTATTAAACCGGCAGGCAAAAATCAATGCGATTGAAATTGAACTATATATCCCGATCTGTTTATGTGAACTACTTACAGAGTTTTTCTTTTAAAATGCGGTTACATTTTTTAGATTTCACCCTGTTATTAATTAGATTATTTAAGTTTTCAGAACAATAGCGAGGACACATGGAAGAGAAAAAACAGGAAGTGAAAAATCCACTAAAAGAGATCATCGACCCATTTAAAAACCTGATTCACGCTCCCAGGGCGTTATGGGGAATTAACCTTTCCTACCTTCTGGAAGGGTTAACCTATTTTGGAGTTCTGGGCTTATTGGCAATTTATTTCAATCGCTATATCGGGTTGAATGACATCGAAGCAGGACGCATGGTTGGGATTCTCACTGCCGGAATTACGTTAAGCATGTTGTTTCTCGGCGGAACAGTCGATTGGATCGGGGTTCGGAAGGCATTACTTGTCTCTCTGATTTTCATGTTTCTCGGCAGAATTTTTCTGACGCTCGCGCCATCGCTGGGGATCAGCGGATTATGGGCTTCATCGCATTGGATCGCAATGCTGGGAATTCTTGGGATCGTTCTGGGGTATGGAATCTACCAACCAGCCTGTTATACCGCGGTTAAGCAATTCACCACGGGAAAAACAGCCGCTATGGGTTACGCTATGCTATACGCTATTATGAATCTTGGTGGTTTTTTACCCGCTTTGATATCTCCGCCAATCCGAAAACGGTATGAAATCATCGGTGTTTATTGGGTATATGTAGCCTTAACAGTGACTGGAATTCTCATTGTTGCGATCATTCTATCAAAAAAGACCGTCCAAATGGCTCTGGCTAATGTTTCAAAGAATAAAACAGAAACCGAGAAAAACGAAGACGACGAAATGAACAAAATGTCGAAGAAGGAAAAAATAATATATTATTTTAAAAATTTTCCTATTCGTGACAGTCGCTTCATGTTCTTCATTTTTATTTTAATTCCTGTTCAGACTCTTTTTGCTCATAACTGGCTAACATTACCTCAATATTTCAGCCGTGCATTTACTGGTGTAATATCCGAGAATTTTGATTTTTTCATAAATCTTAATCCGTTATTTATATTCATATTAACCCCCATGGTTGCTGCTCTTACAGCTGATAAAGATACTTATAAAATGATGATCCTTGGTACCTTCGTTATGGCATCACCAACATTTTTATTGACGCTCGGACCAAACCTCTATACAGTTTTTGGATATCTGATCATAATGACCATTGGTGAAGCCATGTGGCAGCCCCGATTCCTGCAGTGGGTCGCAGAAATTGCTCCGAAGAACATGACCGGTATCTACATGGGCATCGGGCAATTTCCATGGTTTTTAACCAAGATTATCACCGCCATGTACAGCGGTTGGTTTCTGATGCGATACTGCCCGGAAGGTATGGCACCGGAGTTGATGAACACTGAGAGTATGTGGCTGATCTATGGGTTCATCGCCATTATATCTCCGATTGCCTTAATCCTTGCCAAAGGATGGATGGGCAAAGGTCTTGAAAAGAATCATTCATAAAAATATCTTGTACTATATAGAAAAACCTAATATCTATCTGATGTCAGGTTTTTCTTTATCATTTTTTAGGTTTATATTATCGAATAAACACAGGACGAAAGAAATCAATAGGGATTTGAGAAAATGAAGCCAAAAATTATCATCGTTGATGACGATACTATAGTTTGCGAGCTCTACTCAGAGTATTTTGCTCAAAATGGATTTGACGTTTTTACAGCCTTTTCCGTTAAGGAAGCGATAAAAATAATCAGAGCGAAAGATCCTGATATTATCTTATCCGATGTCGTAATGCCCAAAGAAGACGGTTTCGATCTTTACCAAAAAGTCCAGATGTTCAATCCCGAACTGCCATTCGTGTTTATTACCGGTTATGAACACGATGAGCGCGTTGCCAAACGCCTCAAAGAGATTGGTAAAAAGTGGATCGCCAAACCGGTGATACTGGAAGAATTAGTGGAATTAATAAAAATAGAAATGAAAAAGTAATAAAATTCTCTTTATTAGCCGTTATACTTAAGCTAAACATTCTGGCAGGAGCTCTCTCCTGCCGGTTTCTTTTTCCCGTCTTGACTGAGGTCGTAACGAAACGGCATAATTAAATCTCCATTGAGCCTTTAACAAAAAATAAATCCAGCGCCATCACCATGGCGCCCGTGTGTTTATCAAAATCACCCATAATATCTTCTATACCTTGAACAATCTCCCGCACTTCGCTCTCAGGAATAACAGTCATGATCGTTTTGCTGACATCAGAACGCTCTCCCAAAAAATTCAGAAAATCGCTGAACAGTGGAATGGTCGATAATTGATCTTTAATGCCGGTAGATTCCAGCACATTGACGCCGCGAATGCCCCGTTCCAGAAAAAGTTCCAGGATGTCATCGAGGAAGCGTTTTTCATAGAGCACGATCATTAGCAGTTTACTGTTTTCATCTTTTTTTGCGATACCTCTTGCCGACACATACCGTATAAATGCTTCTTTTAAGGCTGTTGGACTTTTTGCATGAAATATCTCTCTCCGGGCATTGGGATTACGGGAAATTCTTGAAATCTGGGCGAGAATCTGGAGATGCTGTTCAGGCCGTTCATCAGGACCAATAATTGCAAAAAACAGCTGCGATTTTTTTCCGTCCACACTGTCAAAATGAACTCCTTTTTTAGAACACGCAATGGCGAGATGAAAATTGTTCAACCCGGCAACTTTTGCATGAGGAATCGCAACCCCCTCTTCAAAACCGGTCGATCCCATACGCTCCCGCTCCACAAGCGCTTCATATATTTTTTCAGAAGAGATATCGCTTGTGTCTTCCGCAAGCAAATCCGACAGCTTTCGTAAGCAGTCATCTTTGTTTTTTGCACTAAAATTTATCGAGCAGGATTTTTCATGAAGAATTCTAAAAATATCCATTTATCACTTCCCTTTTAATCGAGTTCAGCCCCTTTGATCACACCGTATTTTGTGATAGCGGGACCGATCAGTTCATTTATAAAAACACTAAACAGCACAATATTGACGATTAGAACCATCATCTCTTTGACAGCTTCCGGAGCTCCAGCCATGACCGGTGATGTTTGCATAAACAAAACCAGACCAATAGCAACTCCAGCCTGTGGGAACAGACAAAATCCGAGGTAGTTTCTTATTTCCACCGTTGACTTCGTAATTATAGCTGACACGTACGTCCCCGAATATTTACCGGCAAAGCGTGCCAGGATATAGATAATCCCTAACACAATCACAGCGCCTTTTGTAAATACATGCAGATTCAGCTCCGTTCCCGCCAGTACAAAAAACAGGGCAAATATCGGTGGTGTAAGTGGTTCGATCACCCTGAAAACCCGCTTGTTACGATGAGACAAATTTATCAACGTAGCGCCCATCATCATATTGGCAATCAGTAATGATAAATGCAGAACAATCGCCGTGGAAATTGTCAGAAAAATCACTGCGGTCGAGATAATCAGCACTTCATTCAATCTGTATTTATTCCGGATAAATATATGCAGCAAAACACCGGTAATCAAACCCAGTAAGCCCGACAACAATAACTCCCGCATTGCATGCATGATTCCACTTAATGCGCCGGTATTACCGACGATATTCTGCATAGCCAGACCCGGCGCTACCAGGGCAAAGATAATGCTAAAAATAATTACGCAGGCTGCATCATCCAGCGCCACCACACCGTAGAGATAATCTACAAATTCTCCCCTCGCCCGCAATTCTTTTACGATAACAACCGTCGCAGCAGGAGCCGTCGCCGTGGCGATCGCCCCAAGAATCAGGCTGTACCCCAATTCCATCTTCATCACGACCAATCCGATCACAACAAACACAAATGCAAACACTGATTGGAAAAATGTGATAATTAAAATCGTCCGACCTGTCTGTTTAAGACGGGAAAATTCAAACTCCGCTCCAATCGTAATGGCAATCAAACCGAGAGCGATTTCGGTAATACTGGTAAGTTTATAGGGCGCTGTTTGCGGAATAATTCCGATAAGCGATTCCCCCAACAGAAGTCCGGCGAAGATATAACCGGTAATTGACGGCAATTTTATTTTTTCCGCCAGTTTGCCGAGTAAAAAACCGGTGAAAAGTAATATTCCGGTTCCGAACACTACATGATTACCGAACAGATCTTTCAGACTATCAAAAATATCAAGAAATACATTCATAAAACTACCTTAGTAAACAGATCAATGGATTTAATACTATTATTTCGCATAGGTGAATTTTACATCATGAGTCAGTGAAAATCAAAGACTTTCATCAATATTATTGTTAACTTTAGAAAAAAGTGAGGATTAGTAATGGTTTTTGGCGATAAAATTACACTTCAGACAAAAGGATTTTCCGATATAAAAAATATCACCGGAAAAGTGCAGGCGATTGTCGATCGATCCGGTTTAAAGAGCGGCATTGCTACGATCACAGCTATTGGTTCAACTGCCAGCGTCACAACAATTGAATTCGAACCGGCATTGGTTCAGGATATGCAGGAGCAGCTGGAAAAATTCGCATCCCGCCACATGCATTCCCATCACTCACAAACCTGGGGAGATGACAACGGATTCTCCCACATCCGCGCCAGTTTCATGGGACCGGGAATTACTATCCCCTTCACCAATGGCAAATTGGTTTTGGGAACCTGGCAGCAGATTGTCGTCATCGACCACGACAACTCACCTCGTCAGCGACAGGTATTTGTCCAGGTTATCGGGGAATGATTTTTTTGAATATTTAAACTCAGGAGTTCAAAATCTTGAGCTCCCACCAACATATTTATTACTGAAACTCCAGCATTACCACTTTCCCATCCATAGAGGTGGCGACAACCATTCGATTATCAATCGGTACAACTGTATTGATCAGAGCCACTCCGATACGATGAATTCCCTTGGTTGCTCCGGTCTCAGCATCCAGAGCGTAAACAAAACCATCTTTGGTTCCGAAAAAAAGAGTCCCGTCTTTCTCGATTGGCATTGATGGGTCAATATCATATCCGTAGCCGACCGAATCAACCCATACAGTCACCAAAGAATCAGCTATGGGATCTATCGCAAAAACCGTATCCCACATGGTGCGTGCGAAGACGACTGATTTATCTCCGGAAATTCCGACGGTCTCACGAACTTTAAAACGGTTTGAACGCCACAACGTTATGCCGGTATTGGCGTTAATACATGACATATACCGGTCAGGCGTCGCAATAAAGACTTTTCCCATTGTCGCAACCGGCCATACGGCTGCCGGGGAATAGAGCAATCCTTTTGTTCCATCACTCCATTTCCAAAGTAATGATCCTGTTCCAACATTCAACGCATACAGCTTGTTATCCCAGGCTCCGAAAATCACCTTATCATCATAAATATATGGTTTCGATTCGACAAATCCATCTACGCCATCGAAATCCCATTTAAATTTACCGTTTCTCAAATTGATAGCTCGAAAAATTCTATCACTACTGCCTATGTAAACCACATTTTTATAAATAGTCGGCACTCCGAGAACAGGCGCGCCGGTTTTAACTTTCCAGAGAAGTTTACCGTTCCTGATATTCAGGCAATAAATCATCGAATCGGTTACTCCGAATACAACACGGTTTCTGCTAACTGCCGGAGATGAATAGACGGCATTCCCTGTTTTGAATTTCCAGATTTCCCGTCCATCTGAAATACGAAATGCCTGAACGAAACCGCCGCTGTTGGCAGATACAACTGCCTTTTTTGAAACCGCCGGCGATGCGGCAATCGCCCAATCCAGCTGCTTTGCCCAAATCTCTTTTACATTGGAAAATTGTCTGTTTATAGTAAAATCCGGTCTGGGATATTGCGTTGTATCGCATGTATAGTCTTTTTCTGTTATTGCTAAGCAAGCCCATGCTTCCAGCGTCTTAATTCCTGTTTGTCGTTCACGAAAAACAATAGAATCAGGATAAACTGCCGCCAGAGTATAGCCGCCTGCTTCGGCTCTCCCCTTTAATGTGGACCGGCTCATTAAACCGGGAATGCCTTCATATTCTGTTAGACGGTTCCGATGTCCGTGACCATGCAGAATTGCCTGAATATTATAGGGTTTCACTATAGATAAATATTCATACCAATTACTCACGGAATTATCAATTGGATAGTGAGTCACTAAGAAAATCGGTTGACGAGGATCTTTCATCTCCTGCAGCGATTTTTCCAGCCAGCGCAAATCCTCCGGTGCAATATAGCCGTCTCCCATGCGCAGCAACGGTCCCTGATGAACTCCGATAAATCGGATTCCCTTATATTCGAAATTGAAACGGGAATCGCCAAATAACTTCGGGAATTTTTGAGTGCCGGACGATGACCACTTGGTATCATGATTTCCCGGTATGATATAATAGGGAACATCCAGCATTTCCAGAATCGTTTTAGCAGTATCCAGATAACCATTTATATCCAGTTCCGTGATGTCACCGGACACAATTACAAAATCAATATTACCAATCTGATTCACATCCAATACCGCCGCTCTCAAATCCACCGCTCCTGATCTGGCGCTTACATGAGTATCCGTTAACCAGGCAAAATTAAACAACGGATCCGGTCTTGCGTTCGTTAAATGAATTAAAATGGAAATCAGAATGAAGATTTTTATATACTTTTTAATCATGATTTCACGAACTCTCCTTTTTATAAATATGCAATCAATAGTAAGCAAATCTTTTAATAAGTACAAGAATGAATCAAAATATCGCAGCATGTTTCTTGCATATTGTTCCAACAGAGTTTATTTTTCCAAATAAATGAAAAACATCCGGGACAAGTTAGAAGCATTATATTCCAAATCAGAACCTTCGCAAAAGTCAGCGGAAACGAATAAACCTATCCACAGGGAGCTAGACCGGATTTTTAAACACAAACAGGATGTTAAATATTTCCCGAAATCCCTGATCGAAAAGGAAAATCAGTCCATCTCCGATATAGTCCATGGATCCTGGATCAATACTCATTTCGGAGATATATTTCGCGCGGAATTTGAATATCCTTTGTGCGAACCTTATGGAAATCTGGATCTTGAGAATATTTTCACGATATCCGGAGAAATATATCATCCGGTTTTTGAAATCAAGGGTCCTGAGCATCCTCAAGAACTGCTATTCATCGATACGGAAACAACCGGGTTGAGCGGCGGCACCGGCACTATCGCGTTTATGATCGGTCTGGGTTGGGTAGAAAATCAACACTTTGTAGTTCATCAATATTTCATCACCCAACTAAGCCATGAAGAAGGCATGCTGGAATTAATTCAAAAAGTGCTGTCGAATTTCCGCTTTATCGTTAGCTACAACGGAAAAACCTTCGATATTCCGCTCTTAAATTCCAGGTTTGTTTTAAATCGCATGTCACTGATTTTTGAAAACGTTCCGCATATTGACCTGCTTCATCATACCCGGACGCTATGGCGCTACTCTATGGAAAACTGCAAACTGAAAACGGTTGAAACCGACCTTCTGGGATTATACCGGGAAGATGATATTCCAGGTGAATTAATTCCCGATGTTTATTTCGATTACCTGCGTAACCGGCGTGTGGACAGAATCGAACGGATCTTTTACCACAACCGTTTTGACATTATCACCATGCTGGCAAATCTTATCCTGGTGCTAAAATCTTACGAATCGCACGAACCCGCGGAAAATCCGATGACCGATTTCGCCAAGGGCAAACTGTTTACCCGTAAAAAGGATATCGAACGCAGTCTTGAACATTTTCAGCATGTCCTGAATTCACGAATCTCGGACAGCCGGCGACAAAAGACATTTCTGGAACTTGCCGCAGTTCATAAACGGCAAGGAAATTTTAAAGAAGTAGTGGAACTATGGAAATCAGCGCTCGACCCACAATTTCCTTTTGTACTGGAACCCTTTGTGGAATTAGCCAAATATTATGAGCATAAAGCAAAAAACATAGATCAGGCAATTACTATCACTCAGCAGGCATTGCGGGAATTACCGGTTCATCGCCAACAAGACGGAACCGATCTCGAACACCGTTTGACCAGGCTGAAAACAAAATTATCCCGAAAAAAGAGCTAAAAAGGAGCCTATATGTCCAATCAACTGGAACAGTTGCTATCAAGTAAAAACATTAAAAATAATATCGAATTTATACATACGATTGAGGGATCGGAGGGCGAATTTCAACCATTCCCCAAGGACATGTTACTCGAAATCAAAGACGTGTTGCAACGTAGAAAAATATACAATCTTTATTCTCATCAGGCTGAAAGTTGGAAATACGCAGCGAACCATCAGGATTTTACCGTTGTTACCCCCACTGCTTCAGGAAAAACATTGACGTACAACCTGCCGGTGCTACAGGAGATGATTCTTAATTCCACATCAAAAGCGCTGTATATCTTCCCCACTAAAGCGTTGAGTCAGGATCAGATGAGTGAAGCTCACGATTTTATCACATTGTTAGAGAAAGATATAAAAGTATACACCTTTGACGGCGACACACCCGCAAACGCCCGCATGGCAATCCGTAAACAGGGCAATATCGTCGTAACCAATCCGGATATGCTCCATCAGGGAATCATGCCTCACCATACCAAATGGATGCAATTTTTCCAGAACCTGAAATTTGTCGTCATCGACGAAATGCATATCTATCGTGGTGTATTTGGATCGCATATGACCAATGTCATCCGGCGACTGAAGCGGTTATGCGAATTTTATCGTTCAAACCCTTTATTCATCCTCTGTTCCGCCACAATCGCCAATCCGAAAGAGCACGCTGAAAAACTGATCGAGAAACCGGTTCAATTGATCGAAAAGTCCGGTGCTCCGGTAAGTCCTAAAAAAATATACTTCTATAATCCTCCAGTGGTTAATAAAGAATTAGGCATTCGCGCCAGTTATATAAAGCAGGCGCGATTTCTGGCGAATAACTTTATTAAGCATAATATTCAGACAATTCTCTTTGCCCTTTCACGGCTGAATGTAGAGGTTTTGACAAAATACCTGAAAGACGACTTCGAAAGCGACCGGGAATCCATGAGTCAACCGGAAAAAATTGCCGGCTACAGAGGCGGTTATCTTCCCAAACGTCGCCGGGAAATTGAAAAGGGTATTAGGGAAGGAACAATCAAAGGCGTTATCTCGACGAATGCCCTGGAACTGGGAATCGATATCGGCAGTCTGGACGCTGCGATTCTAGCTGGTTATCCCGGCAGTATCGCCAGCACCTGGCAACAGCTGGGACGCGCCGGCAGACGAGGGAAATCGGCTTACGGCATTTTCGTGGCGCGCTCCAATCCGGTGGATCAGTTCCTGATGCAGTACCCGGAATATTTCTTTTCAAAATCACCGGAACATGCCCGCATCAATCCTGACAACCTGATGATCCTTGTAGACCACATCAAATGCGCCTCTTTCGAACTGCCCTTCGAAGTGGATGAGACATTTGGTAGTGTTATTTGGGAGGATTTGAAGGAAATCCTGAAATTTCTCGCCGATGGCGGCATTCTGCACCGCAGCGGTGATCGCTGGTACTGGTCGGAAGACGTCTATCCGGCTGCCGATGTCAACCTCCGGCGTATCTCGGAAGGTAATTTTGTTGTTGTGGACACTGATAATCAGAATAAGATAATCGGCGAAGTGGATTACAGCGCCGCGGCGATGACTATTTATCCCGGTGCGATTTATATGGCGTCGGGAATTGAATATATAGTTGATGAACTCGACTGGGATGGTCGTAAAGCCCATGTACGAAAAACCGACTCCGATTACTACACCGATTCCATCGATTACACCAATGTAAAAGTGTTGTCCGACGATGAAGAACGCAAAACAGAAGCGGTGGATGTTTTCCGGGGCGAAGTCCAGGTAGTTACCCGGGTCATCGGCTATAAGAAAATCAAGTTTTACACCATGGAAAATGTCGGGTATGGGAAGATCAATCTTCCCGATCTCGAAATGGCTACTACGGCTTACTGGTTCACAATTCCTCAGCATTTACTCAACAGCTTGACCTGTTCCAGAGCTGACATCATCGATGGAATTCTGGGAATCAGTAAAGCCCTGCATTCAGTAGCGACACTGAAAATCATGAGCGAACCCCGCGATATTCACCGGGCGGTCGGCGATAAGAGTTCGGAATGGTTTGCCATGAATACGATCACCGAAAGAGGAATTTATTCACCAGCGACGGAAGAAAGTCCGTCACAAAAACTGAATCCTAATGAACTATCCAAATTCCAGCCGACGATCTTCATATATGATAATTATCCCGGCGGAATCGGCTTCACGCCGCTGTTATACGACTCTCATGAAGAATTGCTTCAGAACACTCTAAAACTGATCAGCTCCTGTGCCTGTACCGATGGCTGTCCATCCTGTGTCGGACCATCAAAGGAAGTCGGAAAAAACAGCAAGCGGATTGCGATTGACATCCTGTTGATACTAGTGAAATAGTATAAATGGTTTTTTTGTTGAATTGATTTATTCGTTTGCCGTTTCCGCTGTGTTCACTTCTTCAAAATGATGAAATCAAACCGTAAGCGCCAAATTTAAATAATGTCCAAATCCGAATATCTAATACCCAAATTGGCAGATGAAGTTTTTATTGCCTATGCAGCGCCTGGCGGGAATCTTGATACTCATATCAGGATTAAAAAGTAGTAACAACAATTTTCTATACTTGCCTTTTAGCGTTTCATTTCATACACTTGTTAGCATGAAATGAATGTCTTGAAATAAACACGAGAGGAACTCATGGAAAAACGAAGCTCCTTCCCCCCGGTTTTCTGGGTTGCAAATGGCATTGAAGTATTGGAACGCTTTGCCTATTACGGCATCTATATGGGATTTGGTATCTATATGGAATACCTCGGATATACCAAAGGTCAATTAGGAATCGTCCAGAGTCTATTCCTGCTTTTCTCCTATACGGTTCCAATTATCTCCGGGACTTTTGCAGACCGATTCGGTTTTAAAAAAGTCCTGATAATTTCATACTTAGCGTATCTGCCATCCATTTTATTACTGATATTAACAAAATCCTTTTCCGGAATCGCTCTTACAATGCTGAGCATCGCTTTGGCTGCCGGAATTTTCAAGCCGCTTATATCCGGGACCGTCCGTGTTGTTACCGATAAAACTAATAAAACATTAGGTTTTGGGATCTTCTATGCCATGGTTAACGTCGGCGCATCCTTTGGACCGGTTATTGCCGGACAACTCAGAGCAATTTCCTGGAATTACGCCTTCCTCGCTGCGGCTATCAGCATCTGTTTCATGCTTTTAATCACTATCTTTTTCTACAAAGAACCCAAGCGGGAAATTGAAGGCATAACATTGAAGCAAAAATTTAAAGATATGGCAATTGTTTTTTCCGATGTCAAATTCAGTCTGTTTCTAATTATTCTGGGAGTATTTTTCTGGCTGCCTTTCTGGGCATTTTTCAATCTCGTGCCTGTATATATTGACCAGAACATCGATACTGCACAGTTATATCTGAATCTGAAAAGCCTTTTCGGAGCCGGATTCACCAGCATTTTTTCCCATACCGATGAAAAGGGCGTTTGGCGGATATTGGGCGAAACCGTTGCCCATACGGGATATATCATCATGATCTGTCAGATATTTGTCTCTCGCTGGGCTGAAAAATTCAAAGCAATGCCTACATTTCTGTTCGGACTTTTTATGTCGGCAATCGGATTTATTGTATTGGGTGTCGCTAAAATCGGCGCGCCGGCATTGATTTTTCTGGGCATTTTTCTTTTTGCTATCGGAGAGATGATCTCTTCACCGCGTATTCAAGAGTACATCACCTGGATCGCACCCAAAGAAAAAGCTGGACTTTATATGGGAACAAATTTCCTGGCAACCGGTTTGGGCGGCGCTCTAAGCGGCGTGACTTACACGTCGCTCTATGGATACTTCCAAAATATCGCCCACCCCGAATACATCTGGTACAGTCTGGCGGCACATTTTGTGATTGGGATTATTGTGATTTTTATATTTACGAAAATGTTGGGTGAGTTTAAAGAACTCGACGAGTAATAAAAATTATTATAATAAACCTTCCGAAGGTTCAGGTACTTTGAAGTTCCTTTATATAGCAGCGTCTGCGCTTATGCTGGCGCTTTTCAAAATGCTTCCACTGGGCTTGTATCCGGTTATTAAGTTCAAGTTCAGGATTGGATTCGGCATATTTGATACCGTGTTTAATAAAGGTCCGTCCCATTTTATTCATTAATATGCCGGCCACTCCTTTGCCCTGGTAATCAGGATGCACACCGATCAGATAGAGATCAAGAATATCATTTTTTTTCATTGCCTTTATAAAATGAATAAATCCAAAAGGAAATAACCTCCCTTTGCTCTTTTGAAGGGCGTGGGAAAGAGATGGCAGCGTAATTCCAAATCCGATTACTCTACCTTCACGGTTAAGCACGATGCCGATATAATCAGGTGTAATAAATCCCAAATACTGTTTTATATAGGTATCAATTTGTTTTTTAGTTAGAAATACAAATCCATACAATTGCTGATAAGCTTGCTGGAGAACATCAAACATTTCATCGGCATAGGGCAGTATCTCTTTCATGGATTTCGCGTTTAGTACATAAAAGCCTCTTTTTTCCTGGATGATTTTTGAATAATGAGATATTTCTTCAGGAAATTTATCAGGAATTGTGATCTGATACTCCACCCAATCGACATCTTTCTTATAGCCCAATTTATCCAAATGTTGCGGATAATACGGATAATTATAAATTGCCGCCATCGTACCCAGTTCATCAAATCCTTCTACCAGCATCCCTTCGTGATCGAAATCTGTAAAGCCGAGTGGACCATGCACCGATTCAGCGCCTTTTTCCCGCGCCCATACCTCGACCTGGGTTAACAATGCGGTTGACACATCGGGATCATCTATAAAATCGATCCAGCCAAAACGTACCTGGCGCTTACCCCACTTTTCCTCGTGCCGGTTATTCAAAATAGCGGTAATTCGTCCAACAATTTTCCCTTCCTGATACGCCAGCCAGCATTTTGCTTCACAAAACTCAAAGGCTGGATTTGATTTTGGTGACAAGGAATTCAGTTCATCTCTGATCAGCGACGGTACCCAATAAGGATGTTTATGATAGAGTTTTAACGGGAATCTAACAAATTTACGTAAATCTCTGCGGGATTTAACCTCGCGAATTTCAACACTCATTTTTACCTCGATATAATATTGATTTTATTTACCTTTGAGCAACAGCGTTACACATTTTACTCTATTTTCTAAAATCTCGTTTTCAACCCGTTGTGATTTTAAATATTCTTCAAAAAGATATTTCTTTGCTGGATACGATGCCATTAATTCCTTCGCTCTTGTTTCAATATGACGATAGCTATCATCATATTCGGATATATTAGATTCATTTATAAAAGACGAATCGATGATTTGAAAATTACTTCTGTTGATCTGAGCCATGAATTCGTTTTCTGACAGATAATCGGGATGATTAAAATCACTTCCAATCGGTATAAAAGCATCGTCTATAATGATATTACCAGCTGGTAGAATACACTTTTTTAACTTCTGAAGTGTTACTTCAATATTGCCCAGAACCGGACCGATGGAGCCCAGAATGATGATATCGTATTCTCTTAAAGCATGTACAGATTCACGTATATCTCCAATTTGAAATTCACATAATTTTTCTACATTCCATTCTTTAGCTTTGTTTCTCGCTTCCTCAATAAAATCGGAAACCGCATCGATTCCATAAACAGTAAAACCAAATTCTTTCGCCAGTGAGATAGATACGGCGCCTTTGCCGCAACCTAAATCAAGGATCTTTGAGTTCGTATCTTGTTTGTATAGATTATGTTTTTTAATTATCCCAATAATAGCCTCAGCAGATGATCCGATTTCCCATAGATCCTGAAGTAAATACGGGATGTACGGCAGCAAATCAATGTTATCACCATCGAGAGATTTTAAGATTGTCTCTTTTAAATTTTCCATATTTAAAAAGTGAACCTCAATAATATCTTTTCCCGATAATTTTAGAACAGTTTTAACAACTTCACCGCCATCAGCGCAATCGCCAATGCAAGCACATAACGAATTAATTTTTCGCCTCCTTTTACAGACGCTTTGGCACCCCACCATCCACCTAAAGCATTACCAAAAGCAAGACTGAGACCAAATCCCCAGTTCACATTGCCGGTAAGAGTAAAAATGAATAACGAAGGAACCGTATAAATCATAATAACGAAAACCTTATGCATATTGACATAAATCAGGCTGATTTTCAGAATATGATAAAAGGCTGCCATCAACAAAAATCCAACGCCTACCTGAATGAAGCCACCGTAGAACCCAATAAAGAAAAGCACAACATAAATCAGCCATCGATTCTTTACGATCGAGGTCACATCCTGATAGTTCTTTTTCATCTGTGGCAGGAACAGGGAAATCACAATTCCGATCATGACAATCGCTAAAATTCGCTGGAACCATTCATCATTGATACGGACAGACACCAGCGCCCCGATGACAGCTCCGGGTAAAGTAATATAGGAAAATTTCAAACTTTTTTTGAACTGATGGAC
The DNA here is from genome assembly GCA_016783665.1 of Fidelibacterota bacterium. Classification (GTDB taxonomy): domain Bacteria; phylum Fidelibacterota; class UBA2242; order UBA2242; family UBA2242; genus UBA9312. Next base: position 15,978 of record JADHWC010000023.1, read on the forward strand.
ATTCTGCTTTCGAAAAGAGGTAACCGCAAACAGATTTTGGAGTAAAATACCAATCCGGTTGGTACCGTTAGCTAAAGCGCTATCCAACCCTAAAAATATCAGTGTCGGAAGAGTTAAAGTCGAACCCCCTCCGGCATTTACATTGATAAACCCGGCTATCGAACCTACAGCAAACAGTAAAACAAACTTCCACAGGTCTTCCATAAAATCTAATAATTTCTATTAATTAGCGATTTAAACGAACAACTTGAAAGACGAATATAGAACATAAATCAACAAAACTCAAATTAAAATTTGAGAACAGATCAATGAATATAAACCGCATATATATTTAAACAGAAAAGGGGCCCAACACAGCCCCTTTTATTTTTCCTTAGTAGCGGGGGCTGGATTCGAACCAACGACCTTTGGGTTATGAGCCCAACGAGCTACCAACTGCTCCACCCCGCGATCAATTATAAATAGCTGGTGTAATATCTAAAATTTTGACATTAAATTCAAGTGTCTTGATAAATATTTTGAAATTATTTTCTAATAACATTTTATCTTGTTCCAGATCTATTGCTCCGGAACGAATAAGTTCATAATTGGTTTCGGGGCACAGCCTTAAAACCAGACTTCGAACTTATTCTCCGATGACTTTAATCAGATATCTTTTGGGTCGTTTGCCATCGAACTCCCCGTAGAAAATCTGTTCCCAGGGACCAAAATCCAGTTTACCGTCGCTGATTGCTACTACCACTTCACGTCCCATGATCTGGCGTTTCAGATGAGCGTCGGCGTTATCTTCATAGCCATTGTGATGATACTGGGAATGTGGTTTCTCAGGCGCTAATTTTTCCAGCCATACTTCATAATCATGATGCAATCCCGATTCATCGTCATTGATGAACACGCTGGCGGTAATATGCATCGCATTCACCAGGCACAGCCCTTCTTTTATGCCGCTCTCACGAACAATATCTTCCACTTCCGGTGTAATGTTTATGAATGCCCTTCTGCGGGGAACATTCAGGGTAATATGTTTTGTAACAGATTTCATATCTCGAAACTCCTCTTTTAATCCATTGAATTTTAACAATTCGGCATGCATTTCACAAGCATTAGAATTTTCTTTAACCAGGTGGCAACAGATCTGTTCTCCAGTGTAATGTGTAAATAACTCGCTATTTGTCATTCAAAATCAAAAATGCTGGTAATACTGTAAAATATATTCATTGCGTTAATACAAAGATAAATTAAATTACAAAACGGATAAGGAACCAAAAATGTCGATACAATTGCCTAATATCTTTTATTCAATATAAATGTAAAAGGATCAGGGATAAAGAAACATCACATCAAAAACGAAACGGCGTTCTAAAAAAGGTTGAAAAGATATGACAAAAAAACATTCCGTTTCTGAAACACTTCAGTTTGAAAAGAAAATAAAGAAACTCAAAAAGGAGAAAACGGAAGAGGCATTGCGGGAAAGTGAGGAAAAATTCCATTTACTTTTAGAATCCAGCGACGATCCTATCTACCTTATAGACAAAGAACTAAAATATTTATATGCTAATCAGAAGCTTCTATCAAGATATAGAAAAACCTTAAGCGAAGTAATTGGACAAACTTATGCAAATTTTCACTCACCTGCAGCAACGGTGCTATTTTCCAATAGAGTAAAGGAAGTCCTCAAATCGGGCAAACCGCTCGCTTACGAATATAAAAGTCGGAGGGATGGGAAGGATTTCCTGCGAACGCTAAATCCGGTCATAAACCGGAGTGTCGGGGAGATAACAGCCATAACGGTCATTTCAAAAGATATCACCGAGCAAAAACAAATGGCAAGAGCATTGGAAAAAAGTGAAGAAAAACTCAGAAATTTCATAGACTCAAGCACAATAGGTATATGGTGTTTCAGACTGGAATCGCCGGTAGATATTAAACTTCCAAAAGAAAAAATGATCAAAGCATTTTTTAAAGCTGTCTGCGTGGAATGTAATGAAACTTATGCGGTGATGATGGGCACAACCAAAGACGAGATTTTAGGTACAGTACTATATGAAGTTATGCCTGATACAGAAGAAAACAGAGCTTATCTTGAGGCTTTTATTCACAATAACTTCCGGATTTCAGGTGGAATTTCCCATGAGATTGGTAAAAATGGGTTAGAAAAATACTTCTCCAACTCAATGGTGGGAACTATAAAAAACAGGAAACTCATCGAAGCCTGGGGCACGCAAACCGATATAACCGAACGAGAGCAAGCAGAGAAAAACTTGCAGTTTCTCAGCTCCATAAGCGAACAGGTAACAGATTCCATAGTTGTTACCGACACAGATTTTAACATTACCTACGTAAATAGAGCTACAGAAAAATTATATGGTTATTCAAAAAAAGAACTCTTAGGTAAAACTCCCGATATATTAAATGTTAATTCCCATCGAACGCAAATTCAAGAAAATATTTATATAACCGTTTCATCGGGTGAGACCTGGACAGGGGAACATCTCAATCGAAAAAAGAACGGCAGCACCTTTATTTGCGAGTTTAAAATTTCACCCTTAAAAGACGTAGACGACAATATTTTAGCTTATATCGCCATTCAACGAGATTGCACCGAACGCAAGGAGGCTAAACGGGAACTTGAAATTCAAAAGATCTATATGGAGGAATTATTCGAAAGCGCACCCGAAGCAATCACAATTTTAGACAATAAGGACAGAGTTCAAAAGATAAATCGTGAGTTCACAAACCTGTTCGGGTACTCGTCTTCCGAAGCTATCGGGTGTAAAATTAATGATTTGATCGTACCAGCAGATTTGAAAGCTGAAGGCTTGAAAGCGACTGCTGATGTTGCTGCGGGCGAAAGGGTTTCCATTGAAACTATCCGTCAGAATAAAGATGGTCAAAGAATTTATGTTTCAATTCTTGGTCATCCGATAAAAATTGAAGGAGACCAACTTGCTGTATATGGCATCTATAGAGATATCACCGAGCACAAACAGGCAGAAGAAGCGTTACGGGAATCAGAAGAAAAATATCGCACTCTAATTGAGAACGAGCAGGATGGTGTGTTCCTGATACAGGATAATCAAATAAAGTTTGGCAACCCGGCTTTTGCTTCCATGATCGGTTATACAACAGAAGAGATAATCGGCAAGGACTTTCGGGATTTTATTGCTCCGGAAGACAGAGATATGGTCGCTGATCGCTACCGGCGGCGCCAGGCGGGAGAAGACCTTCCATCAAAATACGAAATTCGATCGCTACACAAGGACGGAAAGACACGGATTGACGTATTTATTAGTGTTGGGTTGCTCAATTACAGGGGAAAAGTCGCCAGCATTGGGACTTTGCATAACATTACAGAGCGCAAAAGATCTGAAAATCAGATCAGACTCTTAACCGCACAAATTGAAAAATTCAGCAAAATCTCCGCCGATATTTTATCTATTAGAGATGACAAAGAGCTATTTAATACAATCAGTACCGCTATTGTTGAAATTTCGGATTTTAGCCGGGTGATGTTCTACACTTTCAAGGAAGATTTTCCATTTAGAGATATACTGGGTTCTCACGGTATAGATAAAGAAACTATAGAACGTTTGCAAAAAGTCGGCATATCACAGGAGGAGTTAAAAGAGATTTTTAACAAAGGAATATCCCTGGGAAATCAATCATGCTATGTGCCGCATACTATGAAGCATATCCTTGATCAAAAGGCTGTGGATAATGGAAAGAAAGAGTATGCTCCCGGCGCAGGTCGATGGCATAAGGAAGATAACCTTTTCATCGCTTTAAAAGATGAGACTGGTGATTTTATCGGCATGATTTCGGTGGATGACTCCAAGAGCGGGGATATTCCCACGGATGAAACGGTTAGACCACTGGAAATGTTCGCTAATCACATTTCCCAAATCTTGCAAAGTAGAAAATTGGAAAAGAAGATACGAGCTTCTGAGGAGCAATATCGCCTGTTAGTTGAAAATGTCAACGACGCAATTGTAATCAGCCAACAAGGCAAATTCATCTATTATAATAAGCAATTTGCAACAATGTTAAGATACGATTACGATGAATTGCTTTTGAAAGATTTTACTGAGGTTCATACCGAAAAGGCTGTCGAAATATTGATGGAACGCCAAGCAAGACGTAACCGGGGAGAATATGTGGCGTCCCGATACGAAACCATATTTAAGAAAAAAGATGGAAAACCAATTGATGTCGAAGCAAATGTATCAATAATTGAGTATAGAGGCGATAAGGCGACTTTTGCGGTAATAAGGGATGTCACGGAACGAAAACGAATCGAGAAAGAGGCTCACAGGAATCAAAATCTCGAATCAATAGGCATTCTTGCCGGTGGTATCGCCCACGATTTCAACAATATCCTCACTATAATTTTAGGCAATATTACACTTTCCAAGATGTATGCCAACCCGGAAGACAAAGTTTATAAGAGGCTAGTTGAAGCCGAGAAAGGAGCAATGCGGGCAAAGGACCTGACCCAGCAACTGCTTACTTTTTCCAAAGGCGGAGCGCCGGTCAAGGAAGCCTCATCTGTTGCTGAATTTCTGAAAGAATCCGCAGCTTTTGCGCTATCCGGGTCTAATGTCAAATGCATATTCTCCATTCCGGACGACATTTGGGCGGTCGAAATTGACAAAGGACAGATAAATCAGGTATTTAACAATCTGGTAATGAATGCGGATCAGGCTATGCCCGAAGGCGGAATAATTAAAATAAGCGCCGAAAATATTACTATTACTCCGGAAAATGTTTTACCACTTCAACAAGGACAGTATATAAAATTTAGTTTTGAAGACCATGGGATTGGCATTCCAGCCCATCATCTTGATAAGATATTCGATCCGTACTTTTCCACCAAGACAAAGGGAAGTGGGCTTGGACTTGCCAGCGCCTATTCCATTATTAGAAATCATAACGGATTAATAACGGTTGAATCGGGATTGGGCGCCGGAACTACATTCTACATATATCTGCCGGCTTCAGAAGAAATAGTTATTAAAAAAGAAAGCAAAAACGGAAAAACGCTTTTCGGAAAAGGAAAAATCCTCATAATGGACGATGAAGAATTCGTGAGAGAAGTCGCCGGAGAGATGGTTAGAAGTCTTGGATACAGCGCTGAATTCGCCAAAGATGGCGCGGAAGCAATTGAATTATATAAAAAAGCCCTGAAATCCGAAGAACCTTTTTCAGCGGTAATTATGGATCTAACCACACCGGGAGGTATGGGTGGAAAAGAGGCTATTAGGGAACTCTTGAAAATCGATCCTGAGGTAAAAGCGATTGTTTCCAGCGGATACTCCAACGATCCAATAATGTCCGACTGCAAAAAGTACGGTTTTGTCGGCGTCGTTGCCAAGCCTTACAAGATATCTGAATTAGGAAAAACGCTAAAAGAAATTATTCTGGAATAGAAAATCAATTTCCGGACGGCGAAGCCGGATTGAAAATGGGTTTTTCCCGGATTCGCACAAACAAAAACAATTGCTTTATCAGCCATACTTTTGATCCATTCCGGCTAAAGTAACACTGGCAGTCCCCTGAGCATCATCCTGCCAAAACCGGAATATCACATTCTTCACGCAGTGTATCCAGCACTTTAAAACAATTCGGCTGAGAAATATCTTCCAGATTGATCGCGCCAAAACTGTGCCGGCACATTTTTAGAAAATCGATGATTTTATCCGGGTCTTTTTCACCATTTTCATTTTTACCGTTTATAGTTCTTATAAATAGTTACAAAACTAAATTTAATAAATATTCTTATGAGGAAACAAGATACTACTATTAAAAAGGCGGAACATTTGTTATTGTTTCAAAATACTCTGCCGCCGCTTTATGCTTTGGATTAAGTTTTAATACTTTTTTAAATAAATCCAATGCCTTATCAATATTATATTTCCGCATATGGCAAATTCCCAAATTAAAAGAAGCTGAAACGTGTTCCGGATTTTCTTCAAGCAAGAGATCGAGATTTTCGATTGCCTCATTATATTCACCTCTTGCCATACTTGCAATTGCTAAATGGTAATTTATGATGGATGTTTCCGGAGTATTCTCTAACAATTTTTTATAACATTCAATACTTTTATCTTCTCTTCCCTTATGATAATAACATAAACCCATCCAACTATACGCCATATATAATTCTGTCTTTTCCTTATCAATTCTTTTAAAAATTTCGAGAGCTTTATTAAATTGAGCAAAGCGATAATGTGAAATACCCAACCTATAGAGAGCAAAACAATAATTCGGTTCCAATTCTACAACTTTTTGATATGCTTTAATTGAATCCTGCATACCACCAAGTATATAATGTAAATTGCCTAGATTCATTAATGCCGGAATGTAATCCGTTTTAATCTCCAATATGTCATAATATTGTCTTAATGCTTTGCTTAGTTTACCTTCAAATTTATATATTTCAGCCTTCTCCATAAGTTCGTTTATTTTTTCCATTATTTAATCCCCGATTACATATTTTCTATTATTTTTTCACCAAATTCAGAAGTTTTGAGTTTAGTCGCCCCTTTCATCTGACGTTCCAAATCATAAGTAACTGTTTTATTAGAAATAGTTTTTTCTAAAGCTAATTCAATCAAATCTGCTGCTTCATTCCATCCCAAATGTTGAAGCATCATAACACCAGAAAGAATTAAAGAACTTGGATTCACCATATCCATTCCGGTATATTTTGGAGCCGTACCATGAGTTGCTTCAAAAAGAGCCATTTCATCACCAATGTTTGCACCTGGAGCAAGTCCGAGTCCACCAACCTGGGCCGCACAAGCATCGGAAAGATAATCTCCATTCAGATTTGGTGTGGCAAACACACTATATTCTTCAGGACGGAGCAACACTTGCTGAAATGTCTGGTCGGCAATTCGATCCTTAATTAAAATTTTCCCTTGAGGCATCTTTCCGTTATGTTCATCCCACAATTCCTGTTCTGTGATGATTTCCTCTCTGTATTCACTTATCGCAAGTTCATATCCCCAATCACGAAATGCTCCTTCGGTAAATTTCATTATATTACCCTTATGAACCAAAGTTACGCTAGGTTTATTCTTTTGAATCGCATAATCTATCGCTTTTCGTATTAATCGCTTTGTACAGGTTACAGATATTGGTTTTATCCCAATACCACTGTCCCTCCGAATATCTTTTTTCAAATTATTCTTTAAGAATTCAATTAACTTAATCGCATCTTCCGAATCCTTTTGAAATTCGATACCCGCATAAACGTCCTCAGTATTTTCTCTGAATATTATAACATCTAACTTTTCAGGCGCTTTTACTGGAGTAGGAACACCTTGATACCATCTCACCGGACGGACACAAGCATAAAGATCTAATTTTTGACGTAATCCGACATTCAAGGAGCGAAATCTTGGCGTGATAAATTTTGAACCACATTTTATACATTTCTCCGGGCGTTTTCCATTGATTCCGTCTTGTTCTTTAGAACATTCTAAACAGACATAATCGAATTTTCCAACTGGTGTTGTCAAAGGTCCTTTAATAGCGACTTTGAACTCCTTAATCGCTTTTAAAGTATCTTCCGGCAAAATATCATCATTACCATATTTCTTTAAAGCGGACAATCCGGCATGAATTTTAAACCATTCTATGCTTTTTTCCCCACTATATGCCTTCTTTACAGCAGAATCGATGACACTTTTTGTTGCTTTCCATATATCCGGACCAATTCCATCTCCCTCAATAAAAGGAATGATTGGATTATCAGGAATAGATATTTTATCATTTTTAAACTCAATTTTTTTTCCAAGTTCCGGTTTTTTTAATAGTTGGTATTCCATCTTTGCTCCTAAGATTAATTATATTTTATAAATCAGTATTTATTTGTGTAAAGCATTTTTTTGTAACGCCTTACACAAATATAAATTAACTTTCTATTTAACCTGTTCTAATAACCAGTCAGTTGAAATAGATTTAGGTCTTTCAATTGAAAATCCCAATGCCCGTGACCATACCAATTGTGTAAGAATACCAATAGCTCTTGATACTCCAAAAAGTACAGTATAAAAATCGTATTCTGTAACACCATAATAGACCTGTAAACATCCGGAATGTGCGTCCACATTTGGCCAGGGATTCATTGCTTTACCATGTTTTTTCAAAATATCCGGTGTTACTTCATAAAGTAAACTAACAACCTGAAAAATTTCGTCATCCGGTAGATGTTCTAATGCAAATTCACGTTGGGCTTTGTACCTTGGATCTGTTGCTCGTAATACTGCATGTCCATATCCGGGAATTACCTGACCACCGTTGAGAGTATCCCATAGAAATTTTGTAAGTTGTTCTTTGGTCGGAACACCACCACCAAGTTTTTCCTTTACATTCATAATCCAACGAAGGACTTCCTGGTTTGCTAATCCATGTAATGGCCCGGCAAGTCCATCTATTCCTGCTGAAAGTGAGTAATATGCATCCGATAATGCTGAACCAACCAGATGTGAAGTATGAGCACTGACATTTCCGCTCTCATGGTCACTATGAAGAACAAGATAAAGTCTCATCAATTCTTTGTATTCCGGATTTTCCACACCCATCATATAGGCGAAATTCGCTCCCCAATCCAATTTTGGATCTGCTTTAATATGCTTGTTGTCCTTATATGTCTTGCGATAAATATAAGAGGCAATAGATGGTAATTTTGCCAATAAATTCATGATATCTTCATACATTGGATCCCATAAATCGTACTTCGATATTCCTTCTCGATATTTTTTAGAGAAGATTGAATCTTTCTGAAGTGCAAGAATTCCCCCAGAAAACTGAGTCATAGGATGCATATCGGTGGGATAAGAATCCAATATTTTTACCAAATAATCCGGTAATTTTGAACGTTGTTGCCATTCTTCTGTGATTTCTTTTACATCATTTTCGGTAGGTAACTCTCCGACTAATAGCAAATAAAAAAGACCTTCGGGCAGTGGCTGCTTCCCACCCTGTGCTTTGGGTAACTTTTCACACAGTTCCGGAATAGTATAACCTCTAAAACGGATACCTTCCATCGGATCGAGGTTTGAAGTATCACAAACAAGACATTTTACTCCTCTTATTCCGCCTAGCGCTTGCTTGATTGTTACCTCTGAAATGACATGATTTCCATGTTCCTTAATTAAAGCTTTGACTCGATCACGCATTGGATCGATTTTCGTTTCGAACTTTTTCTTTAAGGTCATAATTTGCCTCCTGTTATATTATTCTTTATAAATTATTAAAATAATTAACATCACCAAATTTTTTATTACATTTTATCTTTTTTTTTAATATAAGACAATAAACCACCTAAATTGACAATTTCAATATCTCTTTTAGATAATGTGTATCTTAATTGAATTTTCTGACCTTTTGTCTTATTATTGACAGTAACTGGTTCATTTGCTTCCAAAGAATTAATTATATTTTCTAATTCTAATATATCTTTTTGTTCTAGATTTTCATAATCATCTTCATTTGTAAATTCTAATGGCAAAATCCCAAAGTTAATTAGATTGGAATGATGAATTCTCTCGATAGATTTAGCAATTACTGCTTTTACACCCAGATATGCAGGACAAATTGCCGCATGTTCTCGGGATGATCCCTGCCCATAACTCAGACCCGCTACAATTATGTTTTCCTTCTGAACTTTTTTATTTTTCAAACAACGTTCAGGGAATGTGGGATCAACCGGTTCAAATACAAATTCAGAATATTTGGGAATATTTGAGCGATATTTCAAGCGTGCGCCAGCCGGCATTATATGGTCAGTCGTAATTTTATCACCGACTTTAAGCATTACTTCGCCTTTTATATTTTGCACGAGTGGTTCTCCTTCAGGAGGATCACCAATATTCGGACCTCGATATATTTCTACTTTTTTATCAGTTTTTTTCGGAGGAATGACCATGCTGTCATCAATAAAAAATCTGTCAATTTTTGGAATTTCTGGCGGCTCCTTCCCTAATTCTCTTGGATCCGTAATAATTCCGGTTATTGCACAAGCGGCGGCTGTTTCCGGGCTGGCAAGATAGACATTCGCAGAAATTGTTCCTGAGCGTCCCTTGAAATTACGATTGTTCGTTCGAATCGAAATGCCATTTGTAGAGGGCGCAAAACCATTACCAATACAAAATCCGCAAGTAGATTCCATAATTCGAGCACCAAAATCGACTAAATCGGTCAATGCACCATTTTCAGTTATCATCCGTAAAACCTGTTTGGAGCCGGGCGCTACCGCAAAGCTGATATTTCGAGGCAATTTCTTTCCTTTAACTATTTTAGCGACTGTCATTAAATCTTTAAAAGAAGAATTTGTGCAACTACCTACACATACTTGATCGACTTTTTTTCCTTTTAAATCTTTTACTAAACTAATATTCCCGGGACTGTGAGGTGTTGCAAGTCTCGGTTCGAGAGTGCTTAAATCTATATCAATTATCCTGTCGTATTCAGCGTCAGGATCTGCTTTCAGTTCTATCCATCCACCCTCTCGTTCCTGAGCTTTTAGAAAAGAATACGTTATTTCATCACTAGGAAATATTGAAGATGTAACACCTAACTCTGCTCCCATATTAGTAATTGTAGCTCTTTCAGGAACATTAAGAGTTTTTACTCCCGGACCGCCATATTCCACAGCCCAACCTACATTTCCTTTTGTTGTTAATAGTTCAAGGACATAAAGGATAATATCTTTGGCAGTTACCCATTTTGATAGTTTTTTTGTAAGGTTAATTTTCAAAACTTTGGGATAGGTAATGAAAAAAGGTAGTCCCGCTAAAGCACAAGCGACATCCAATCCACCTGCTCCAATCGCAAGCATTCCAATTCCTCCGCCGGTTGGTGTATGACTATCGGAACCGAGTAAGGTTTTCCCTGGAAGCCCAAACCTTTCCAGATGAACCTGGTGACAGATGCCATTCCCTGCTCGGGAGTAATATAATCCATATTTTTCAGCTATTGTTTGCAGATATTTGTGGTCATCGGCATTCTCAAAGCCCATTTGACTTGTATTATGATCAACATAACTCACTGAAATTTCAGTTTTAATTTCCCTAATATCCATTGCTTCAAATTCCAGATATACCATTGTTCCAGTTGCGTCTTGTGTCAGGGTCTGATCAATTTTTACTCCTACAATTTCACTGGCTTTCATCTGTCCTTCCAGCAAGTGAGATTTAATAATTTTCTGGATAATATTAAAACCCATTGTTTACTTTCTTTTTTTGGTTATGACTTTTCTATTCCTAATTATTAAAAATCCATTTATTAGTAGCGCTTTGAGATCTGATAATCAGAATTTATTATCTCCTTATAATATTGCATAAATCTATAAATAGGCACTAAAATTAAATTCTTCAAACTCCTAAACCGCATCATACTGGAAATAAACCGGCTGGAACATTTTACTCTTTACAATCTCAAGAAGATTTTCAGGTCTTTTTTCCCAGGCAATACCTTCAGAATATGCAACTTCGCAGACAGAGACGGCGATATGAGCTGAAATTTTCCTGATATCATTTAGATCAGGGTAAACTCTACCCTTTTTCAAATCCTCTTTACTAATCAAATTAGCCAGAGTTTTGGCAGCAGCATAGAACATGGAATCCGTTATTTTGGTTGCTTTACAAACAATAGCACCCAATCCAACTCCCGGAAAAATATACATATTATTCCCCTGACCAGTTGCATAAGTTTTTCCTTTGTATTTTATCGGTTCAAAAGGGCTTCCACTTGCATAAACAACATTGCCGTCCGTCCATTCATAAGCTTGAGAAGGAGTACATTCTGATTTTGATGTTGGATTTGACAGAGCGAAAATCACCGGGATATCCACATGTTTTTTCATTTCACGAACAACTTGTTCATCGAATGCTCCGGGTTGCTTACTAACTCCCATAAGAATTGTTGGCTTTACATTCTTCACAGCATCCAGAAGTGTTTCGATATATTTTTCCTCACGGGCATACGGAATTTTATGTTCTGCAAGTTTATCTCCACGGGTAGTAGTAACAAGTCCTTTACTATCTAAAAACCAGAATCTTTTTCGGGCTTCCTGTTCTGACAGACCTTCCTCAACCATTCCTGCAACGATCATATCTGCAATTCCAACCGCTGCAGAACCTGCTCCTAAAAAGATAATCCTCTGGTCGGATAGTTTTTCCTTTGTTATCCTTAAGCCTGCCAGAAGTCCGGCAAGAGCAACTCCTCCGGTTCCCTGTATATCATCATTAAAACATAAAAGCTTTTCTCGGTATTTTTTTAACAATGGAAAAGCATGATCATTAGTAAAATCCTCAAATTGGATCAAAGCTTTGGGCCAGCGTTCGTATGCAGCTACAACGCATTCATCGATTATATCATAATACTTTTCGCCAGTAATGCGACGATGCTTTTCTCCCAGATATAACTGGTCTTTCAGTAGATTTTCGTTATCAGTTCCAACGTCAATCACTACAGGTAATGTTCCTGATGGGTGTATTCCAGCACAAGCAACATATAAAGCTAATTTTCCTATGGGAATACCTATTCCACTTGCACCCAGATCGCCAAGTCCTAATATTCTACTACCATCAGTGACGACAATAACGTTTACATTTTCTTCTGGCCAATTATTAATTATCTTTTTAAAATTTCCCTTTGCCTTTGCCGGCATGTACATTCCCCTTGTTCGTCTGAAAATGTGACCATACAGCTGGCATGCCAATCCCACCGTTGGTGTATAAATAATCGGGGTCATCTCCTCTAAATTTCTCAGCAATAAAGCATAATAAAGAATTTCATTGCGGTCGTGCAGAGCTTCCAGAAAGATATATTTCCCAATATCGGTATCTTTACGGCGATAGTTCTCCGTTACCCTTTGAACCTGATCTTCAAAAGTGGAAACATGAGGTGGTAATAACCCCTGAAGATTAAATTCTTCTCTCTCTTTTTCTGAAAAAGCTGTCCCCTTATTAAGAATAGGGTCCCTTACAAGGTCAATTCCTTTTTTAAAAACCTGTAACACCTCTTGTTTAGGATGTTCCATCGTAGAATGTTCCTTCGGATTCGGCATTTACATTCCTTATTTTTAAATTTTTTAAAAAGAACAATAACGGGCTAATCGACAAATAAATCGTCAGGCTTAATATGACTTTTTACATTTTTATCTACCGTTAGTCCATTAATAAATTTTCTCATACGCAATATATGCGGCGCAGTTCTTGAAACAGTTAAGCTGGCATCCATTATAAAAAGGATTTTTTCACGGTGAAGATTGTTGATTTTTCTGTAATTCGTAAAATGTCCAAAAAATTCCTCTAATGCTTCTGTATCAAAAGATTCGCTAGCCGATTTAAACGAAATTAGTTTATGTTCATTTATATTCTTCAAATCTTCACCGAAAATCCGAAGTAGTTCTGAGAAATGAGGTTTTCCCTCTAATCTTTGTACAACGATAGTGTCAACGTATTGTGATTGTTGTATAAGACCAACCTCGATTTTTTCCTCAAAACCCAGCTAAGAAAATAGTGGCGCTGAGACCAATCCTAAAAGTCGATGCCAATTAGTTCTTTTTAACTCATTTTGGCTCGCCATTTAAATAACTAATTCACGATTAATTTACAAAGCATCTACCAATTTTCCAAGCAGTGCTGGTTTCGATAATAGATCCGATGACTTCAAAAACTCACATCGTTGCTCAAAACGATCTTTTATTAATGCTATATATCCTTCTTGGTTAGTACGCTTATATGGATTATATTTTTCATAATAACCTGGAAGTAACTTATCGATAGATTCTTTTGTAGGAATCATCGCTCCAGGTAATAATTTCCAATCTTCCCACTCAATTTGGTCCATCAAAATACCAGTGTGAATCGTAAGCGAAGTCTGGAGTTCAATATTTTCCAAATGCTCATCAGAAGATTTCCAGTATCCAGATGAATTGAAAGTGTAACACTCTGCACCCGTCTCTATCACTTTTAGAAATGCCTCGACATCTTTATAAAGTTCATAAACTCTAAATGGATTCGCAAATGGTTCAAAAACTAATTTTACTAATTCTTCCTCTGTTACATTTTCGGCTCGGCTTCTTTTTGTTATTAATGCCGCTCCCATCGCAACAGCAAGATATTTGTCTTTTAATTTCAGTGCCGGCGGTAAAATTGTATCTTTCATGAGCCAGACCAATGCTTTAGGAAAGCTACACCTGTTTACCCATTTTCCAAGAAGGTCGCGGTCAAAAAGAGCCCGTCCATTTGCCTGACGAATATCACGTCCGAGGGGAAGTAACTTTCCATCGTTTTTTATCAAAGCGTGATTCATAACCGCAAGACAGTATTCCCAATCCGGATGGTCTGTATTTCGACTATCTGTTTTATCAAAGAGCGAAGGTTCCCAAACGCGACAGACCTTTTCTTCTGTGTCAATCTGAAATGCATCATCGTGAAGCATCGCTTTCTTAAAACCTTTAGGTAAGGTACCTCCATTATCATGTGAATTTGTATGAGAAGATTTTCCAGTTCCCGAAAGTCCAAAAAATGCAATAGATTTCTTTCCCAAAACTCTATGTTCTTTATTATCACATTCAGAAAAATCAATCTCTTTAATACCAGCGTGACAAGCAGCCATTCCCAGTCTCATACCGGAAGTCCACGCAAGAGTCAGTGTCCCTTTTTTACGTTCACCAAAATAGCGCATCCCCAAATTGAAAATCACATTATGCTTTTCGTCAACTAAGGAAAGTTGCGGCGCACCAACATTATGATAATATTGGTCATCACATGTCCATTCGTTAAATGCCACAATAACAATATCCTGAATTGGAAGAACTTTGCTCTTTTCATATTCTTCTGTCAATTCGATTGAGTTAAAATTTGACAACCAGTTAAACACATTACTTGCATCGTTTGTTGATGTAACGAAAGTTGCCTTTATCATTAAATCGGGATCCAATCCTATCACTGCTTCTGCTTTAATAAGGTCATAATGTTCAAGCTGATATATTGCTTCTCTAATATCACCTTCAACCTTTTTCTTTTCTGCTGCAGGAATCCGATTATAAAATCTCCTCGCTTTTGCAGTTCTACCAATAATTTTACCATGACAATCATTTAGGACCTTGGCTCCTTTTGGCAGTCCAAAAAGCGCAGCTGTCGGTGGATATATTTCTAAGTCTGTTTCTGATACCCCAGCTTGGTTTTTTGCCATTTCATAAGCTTCAGCAATGTTTATCTTTCGCACTTTTGGATTTAAAAGTACTGCTTCAGCAATTGCTCGAAGCGGAGACATTTCTGTCAAATCTTTGTAATACTTATCACTTGGTAAACTCGACATAATTCATTTCCTTCCATTTTAATGAAAAATTTTCATCACAATTGAAATTACAAATGGTATTTAATTATTTATTGGTAGTCAGAAAGCATAGTAACGGGTTAATCGACAAATAAATCGTCAAGCTTAATATGATTTTTTACTTTTTTATCTACCATTGGTCCATGAATGAATTTTCTCTTATGAAATATCCGCGGTGCTATTCGTGGAACAGTTAAGCTGGCATCCATCATAAAAAGGATTTTTTCATTACCTTTCGATTTTAAAGTGGCTTCCACTGCTTCCTGCAAATTAGTATACCCTTTAATAAATATTCTATTCAATAATTCTGGTTTTAAATTTGTGTATGCCCATAAGGATGCCCATTTCATAATTTCCGCCATTTTAGCTGCCTTATGATAACCCAATTTATATCCTTTTTCAATCTTATCAAAAACTTCATCCGGGTTTCTGGCTGCACTCAATAATTTTATGAAACTCTCTCCACCTACACCTTTTCGACAACTCGAAACCAAAATGAGAATCCCATTTGGGTTCAACGCAAGTTTGCTATTATCAATTGCTTTCTGAGATTGGTAAAGGTCGATATCCATCGGATAAGGTGCAACTGCGACCACGATATCCGCTCTTTCCCTGATTTCCACAGAGAATACATCTTTAGCTTTTTCACATGCCAATTTGAATGCTTTATGAGTTTCTCCACAAGCGCAATAATAGATTTTATGATCTTTATTCAGAACAGTTTGAATTGAAAAAATCTGTTTATCTTTTGCGATACAATCATAGGCTTCTTTGATGTCGTCTCTAACCGGATTTCCTTCGGTTACAAGAGCTTTTGCTGTCGCATTCAAAGCCAGTTCATGATTTCGTTCAATAGTCTCATATCCGGAAATTCCGGGTAAAAAGGACTTTGCTCCACCAGTATAGCCTGCAAAATAATGAGGCTCAACCGATGTGATATAAACTATCTTTTCCGTTTCAATTACCAGTTTATTAAAAAAGACTTCAGTACCATTTTTAGTTACACCAACAAAGACATTTCCAGCTTCATTCTTAGAATCGTGGGAAAATATTTTTTTTTCCAATTCGCGAAAATGATCTCCAAAAAGTTCAAGGTATTCATCTTTGCTTGGAGCTCTATGAGCACCTGTAGCAACTAAGAACTTAATGTTTTTATTCTCTATTTTATCCCAGAGCAGGTCTATTATTCTCGCACTTGGCGTAGGTCT
>JADHWC010000024.1 GCA_016783665.1 Fidelibacterota bacterium
TTTTTTGTCTGTCTAGAGTGACATCTGGGACATGTTTTCTTAACCATTTTTATCTTAATATATAAAAATTCTCTGTAATTCGCTGAGTATTAATCGATTACCGCTATTTCAGCCACCATTATTTGTCTATTATACCTAATAATTGATAATATATCTTCATATTCTTGATTTGCTAAAATTGGCTCAGGTTTATATGTATTTCCTGATACCTCAGGGCGTTTTATTAAGGGTTTTTTTATAATAGATGGAACTGTATATGTTTGAGGAGCATTATCTCTTTTTTTAATTGGTAAACCGATATCCGATAACAATCCTTTATCAGCAATTAATTTCTTCTTTCGTATATCAATTATTTGGTTTATAGAACTTTCGAGTGAGTCATTATGACTTTTAATATCACTTTCAACCCAAGATAAATATCGTTCTATTAATCCAACTTCTCTATTATAAATTCCTTTGATTTCTTCTGCATTGTGATTTATTTGTCGAACAGCGATAATTATTTCATTACCTCTAATAATTCCTTGTGGTCTGTTTGAAGTAAATGATGATGGTTGAAAATCAAACAAAATAAAATTTCCACTAAAAGGAACAGCAATTGAAATTTCTGTGCCTTTAATATAAAATGGTTTTGTTCTATCTCGAATATCACGCATTCTATCATGTCTCACATCAATATCTACTTCCCTTTGGTTATCAATATATATTTCATTTCTATCAATTTTAGGACAATCCAAATAATATTTTGAAATCAAATGTTGAGTTAAATCATAAACACTAATATTAAGTAAATAATCACTATTTAGACTAAATATTTCTTCTTTAAGATTATCTTTTAATTGCCTGAGATAATTATACAATTCACCCTTTTTATAGAACAAATAGTTATTAGGCATACTGTATTACCTCTTTTTAATGTCTAACGGGCAAGCCTGAGATACGAGGTGATTCTAAGCGATAGTCTTTCAACTTTAAAATTCCTTTTGAAATTCCGAAAATCTCAAAATCATCGAACAGCTCACCGAGTTATCTCCAGCCAATGGATATGTGAAAATCTATTAGAATTATGAAACATCATTGTATTTTTCATATATTGCTTCAATAACTTTTTTTGTATTATCGACATATCTTCTTGGATTTCCTGATGTCATTGTTTTAAATGAATTGATCTTATCTAATAAATACTCTTTCTCTATATTATTTTTTTCCAAATCAATGTATCGAAACCAGTCTAGGTTTAAATGAAATATAGAACCATATTTATTAAAAGGTGTTAAAACATCATAATAATCATAAATATTACCCATATCTGGATTGTCTTTTATATAATTATCAATTGAATTGTGTGCTACTATTCCAAAATATGAAAGATCCTCTTCAAGGAGATATGAATCAATAATTGGTTGACCAAAATATATTTGATTCGATTTATTAATACTAATATTTCCAAATGCTATTGCTCCTTTTAAAGGAATCGTCTTCTTTATAGTTTGTGCAAATAACCATCCAGCAGAACTAGTAATTAATTTAAAACTATCTATAGTGCTATCTTTTGAAAAAAGTATGATAGAATCAGAAAAACTAACAGTATATAATCCCGAATTACCAAAAAGCTCTGGAAATTTCTTACTCTCTGGCATATGATCAATTATTTTTCGATATTCAGAAATTCCAGTAAGTAATTTATAGATATCTTCATGAGTACTACGCATAACTAAATCTTTAAATCCTAAAATGTCTAAAAAAACAACAAATCTTTTATCAGTGGGAATCCAATTTTGACTTGTACTTTTTGAAGATTTCATATTTTCTCCATAATTACTCTAATTATTATATTAACACCTAACGGTGGCTGCATGAAGTACGCTTGTCGGAGTGCTTATTTTTCGCCTTTCGATTCATGGTTAGAAAATCCTCAAAATCCTTGTTTGTCGAGCAGCTTACAGCGTTACTTCCATGCGATTGTTGAACTAAGCCCGGCAGCTGCCGGGCAGCCCGCCGGTAAAACAACAGGATAATTCTCTCCTTCAATATTCCTATCAGTCTTTCCATCTTATTTTAATCTACTGATTTTCAGTGGAAATTACACAAAAAAAGAAAGGACAGACATGACATCACTACGAAAACGGTTTGTCCCCGCCTACGTCAGGCAGGCCCGCCTGAATGACACTGTCGGGCAGGCAACCCCTGACGCTGCGCGATCAGGTACAAAGACTTGTTGAACTAAGCCGCAAGCGACATATCGCTGAAATCAGGGCTTCTTGAATCCTGGATTGATTACGACTTTCATATATTTTTATCGGTATTGTCGTATCAATCCTTATTTGTTAGAAGTCGTTATTTAATATCCTTTTTAGAGATGGGGAAACACTAATTATTCTAATATGACCGCCCATAGCTATAACAATCTTTATATGGTTGTTATTATTTAGAAGTTTAAGGACATGATTTACTAACGGAATTGGTTGATTAACTTCAATTGAAATTTCATTATTATTTTTCAAATCCATATTTATAATTGCTACTATTATGTCATTTATAATTTCGTCATAATTCGGAATATATGACTTAGCGTACTCATTCATACCATGTATGGTTATTTCATATCGATATGGCCCAGGCCCCATATGCCTATATAGTTTAACGAAACCATTTTGTTCTAAAATTAGAATGGAATCTGATAGTTCTTCTTGAGGAATACTTATTGGGCTATTTAATCCAAACAGGGTATTTGGTTCTATAATTGAACATTTTTTATCCAAGACACATTCACAGGATACTTTTAGAATCAAGTTATCAATTTTATTTAATCCCGGGATATCAAGTATTTTTTCTGTCATATACGATGGTTTTGACCCAAGAGTCGGTTTATCATATTGTCCAAATATTGAGGCTATAATTCTATCAAATGATTCTTGATAATTATTAATATCTATAATTTTTTCCCACAATGTTGATTTTAGGCTTTCTGGCACAATACAGTTATCTAAAACAACAGGAATTATTTTTGAGCCTTTATTAATTTTTTTTATGATACTTGCATTTAGTTCTTCTTTGACCCATGCTTTATTAACACTGTTAATAGATAATACAATTATTACTGCACTAGCTTCTTTTAAACCTTCATCAAAGATTTTTTCGACTAGACTATCACCCGGAAGCATTTCCCAACGGTCAAGCCATACATCAACTCCAGATTCACGTAATTTCCTCGCGAAGTCAAGTACAAATCTTTCTTTATCTTCACTTGCATGACTTAAGAATACTTTAGGATTCATTTAGTTATCCCCATAATATTTTACACTTCTAACGAATAAGTGTCACCTACGGCGGAATTGATTTCGCTAACTTTCATACATCTCAAAAACGTATCGCAAACTCGCAAAATCATCAATAAAAAACCGCTCCAGCCGCCGTTAGGTGCACACAATGGTTATACCATTTATTTTCTAAGTTTTCTAACAAATGAATAATGTCCAATAAGTGATTACTTCACCACTTAATATATCTACAAATACATAAAAATCAGGATATATACTTCCCCCAAATATCGGCACTCTCCAACAAACACGCATTTCAAGAGAATCGCCCTGTTCATAAGGAAGAATTTTTATCGATGTTTCTTCTTTTGCATTATCAATATGTATTGCATCTTCGGTTACAATAAAAGTATCTACTTCGGCGTAGCCATAATATATCAACTCTGCACCAATTACTGATTCTTCTGCTTCTTCTGAACTTATCAAATTATTTTCAGGAACAACAATATCACCATAATGGTGTCCATCGACCTGCACTATGTTATCAGTAATTAATACCATAATATTTGTTTTTAATACCTCAATAGTATCATGTGCCTGGTTTTGAAATGATACAATCCAATCGTTAAATAGATTAGTTCCATGTTGGTTTGTAGCTTCGGAAACAATTAACTTGGATGTATCACTTACGTTAGTGAATTGAGAAAATGCAACAACGGCTGATTTTGCCTTCGATACTGCATAATTCACATCATTAATCGATGATGATCCTCTACTGAGTAATCCAGATGGACCAATAAAACCATATTCATCTAATGTTGCTTTATAATGGGAATTCAATAGCGAATCCAATTCTAATTGTAATTCGTTAAGTTCTGATTCCGATAATGGGTATAGAATTATTGGATAATCAATATTTGCATTATCGTGTTCTTCTGATGACTCAAATAATTCGCATCTAATAAAAAATAGAAGAAGCAGCATAAATAAATAGACCTTTTTCATTTTACACCTCTTATGTTTTAATAAGGTATAACATATGTTTAACCTTCACATATTCTCAAAAAAAAGTTTTTCTATAGAGAAATAAATTTCTCCATAGACAAAGTTTTACTCTCAAAATACTTCTCATTCATTATGTGTAATTTAAACCATTTAGTATTCGACTTTCAAGACCTAAAACCTGAGATATGCAGTAAGTTTTATATATAAATTTTGATTGGTATAAATATAGGCGAGCGGTGTTCCAATTAGGTCGGCGCTCCAGTAAACTGGATCAATGCACAATGGCAAGTCCTGACGCCTCGGGACGATCACCTTTACCCGATATTTGGACTCGGGACTCACCGCTCACCATAAATTTTCTCAATATTTTTAACGTATTTCGAATATACTATTTTATATGTCCTAAAATTTTATTTTATCAATTTCTTTCATAATTCTACCTGTTTCCGAAAGAGCAACAATGATTTTCTGATAATGTAAAATATCATCAAAACTCAATTCACGTCCTCGGCGGTCTTTAAGCCATTTCTGAGCAGGCTGGTATCCGCCAATGTAGAACTCCCATGCAACAAGCGGGATATTATCAAAATACTGTTGGTCGTTTATCCAAATTCTGCCAGTTTGATTTTCCGGATCGGTAATATCCCAGTCATTTTTACGGAGTTTTCGTGTAATGACATTATCCCCATCCTGGGGGTAGGTAGTTATGTATTGTTCCACCTTTGGAGATTCCAATAGATGTATTTGTCGAATTTCTCCACCAAGTTTTACTAATTGCCAAAAGGTTTCCTGGTTTTTTGGATAAGGTACTCTCGGAAAATCTATTTTTAGAAATTCTTTGTATTTTTCTCTATAAGTCGGTGAATGTAAAACAGCATAGATGTAATCCAGAATATCAATTGGGGCAAAGGTATTTTCTGTTTCTTCTTTTTCGCTTGTGAATTCCAGCTTGATATTTTCTTCTAATTGCTCTACAATTTCCATATTCAGGTTGGGTTTTCTGCCTTGTTCGGCATATAAACCATCGGTTTTGTTGTCTGGGTAAAGGTAGAGAGGGAAGAAATTACCTGAACCATATCTACCAGCATTACCAGTTAAATTAAATTCCCCAATTAATTTCGAAATAAATATATATCTCCAATCACTTGCACATTGTCTTGCAGCAACTAACCCCATATTTTCACCTTTAAGGAAGTGTTGCATAACCTGACCTCTTGGCATACAATGAAAACCTTTGGATTTCCCTGTGTAATATGTCCATCTATCATCAAACGGACGGTATGAAACTTTGCAAATGTTATCAGTTGAAAGATTTGATTGTTTTAAATCCTCTTGGGCTAAATGCACTTTCCAATCCCGGACATCTTTACCAAGAGAATATTTTGTTCGCGCTTCTTCTATTTCTAGACTAACGAAATCGTTTATTATTTCAGTTACTCTTTCTTTTGTGGCTTGAATTGTAAAATCATCTCTTGCTGTAACAATACCAACTGAATTAACAATAAATAACTCAACTATTGAAAATCCTTTATTATACTGTTTTTGTATTTTAAAATCTTTTTGTACAAAGAAATAATGAGGCTCTACATTTGGCAATTCCACATAAGGAACAGACTTAATATTATTCTCCCAAAGGAAATTGTATTTTTCTTCACGTTTCCCATAAAGGTCATAATGAAAGACTTTCCCGAGTTCATTAGTTTTCTTTTTACCTGTTTTTACAAATAAGTTAATAGAGACACCTTGCTGAATATCAAATACATTTACATCAGGTGAACCATCGGGGCAAACTTCTTTCTTTTTACTGTTGCCGTGTAAATCTATAGTATAAATCTTATCGTATGTTTTTAACAGGTTCCAGCGCATACCTCTAAAAGTAGGATTATCGAGAAAGCCGTGTGGATTAATAAATGCTAAAATGCCCTCTCCGTTTTTTTCAATAAAATATTGACCATAGCGTAAAAATTTCACATAATCATCATTAATCCATTTAGGATTCCGTTCTTTTAATTTTTCTTTACCACCCGGCTCTTTTTTATAATCTTGCATCAGATTCATGATCCAATCGCCTTTATTGGAACTTTCTCCACTATACGGCGGATTCCCAATTACACACATAACAGGCGCATCACGCTTAATATGATTTGCTTCGTTTGCCTCTGTAGAGAGCCAATTGGCAAACAGGGTTCCTGTATCCGGGTGGTGTTCTTCTAATGAGTTAGTAAGGAATATTCTAAAACGTTGCTCTTTTTTGGGATTGTAGCCTGTTTCCCGGAGCAGTAAATCTAATTTCAGATGAGCCATTGCATAAGAAGCCATCAATAACTCAAATCCATTCAAGCGGGGTATTAAATGGTTTTCTACATACTGACTCCAAATCCCCTGCTGTCCTTTAAACTTCTTGTAAATGTGTTTTACTATTTCCGCCAAAAATGTCCCCGTACCGGCAGCCGGGTCAAGAATCTGAACTTTATGGACTTCCTGTTTGATACGTTTATAAGCTGTCGGAGAGCGCTTATCAGGTGTTTGCGTATCAATTTCTATTGTGGTTTTGGAAGTGTCTGCTAATCCTTGTGATAATCCAAATTCGGTTTTTAGAATATCGTCAACGGCACGTACAATAAAATTCACCACGGGTTCGGGTGTGTACCAGACACCCCGGCTCTTTCGCAATTTCGGATTATACTCTGCCAGAAATTTCTCATAGAAGTGAACCATGGGGTCGTTTTGTTGTGTAGCAGAACCAAAATCTTTCAACAGATCGGCAACATTTGTCGCTCTGAAAATTTCAGCCAGAGCATCAACAATCCATTTAATCCGGTCATCTAAGTCATAGCCGGCAATATATTGAAATAGTTTCCGTAAAAAGGGGTTTGTTCTCGGTATCAGTTCGGCTGCTTCCTGTCTGGAAAAATCTTCTAAGGTCCTGTCATGCAACCGGGCGGCAAACATGCCATAAGCAATTGTCTGGGCATATATATCGGCGAATTCATTCGGCTGTATATCATGAATTAAAACATCCTTGAAGGCTTTCATCTGCTCTTTAAGCGTACTGTCCGCTTCATTATCTTCATCGCTCAACAAAGCCCGCTCAATTACGGTTTCCAGTAGTCTTGCTTTACCAGCCATCATTTTAGATAGTATAGATGCAGATTTGATAGTTTGTCCAACATAGGTGCAAAAGTTTATTATGAGATTGGTGAAGGTACCAAAATTTTCTGGTATAGGATGTATTTTGCCCTTTTCAATTTCTGCAATTTTAATAGACGTTATGAATTTCCCATCGATATATAGCCGGAAATCAAGATAATCAGTAATGATAAGGTTTTGGAGTGACTTTTTATATCGGTCGAATTGCTCTTTGTATTCCTTGCTGTCTAAGGGCTTAGCTATGTCCTTGGCTTCAATATAGCCAACAGGGATATTCCTTTTTGTAATGATATAATCCGGGGCGCCGCAAGCAACTCTGGCAGGTTCATTAGTGGCTAAAACACCGGGAGCAAGGTTTTCCACAAGACGTTGTAAGTCTCCACGGTAGCTGTGCTCTGTGGAAATTCCGGTTCTATATCTTGTATTGATATTTTGTAAATAATCGTTGATATGTTCATTCATGGGAATTCAATACGCCTTATAGTTA
Source organism: Fidelibacterota bacterium (assembly GCA_016783665.1). GTDB lineage: Bacteria > Fidelibacterota > UBA2242 > UBA2242 > UBA2242 > UBA9312. Next base: position 7,903 of record JADHWC010000024.1, read on the forward strand.
GGAAAATAACGGTTTTATATTTGCTTCATTCCTATTATTAATTACCAATCCGTATTAATATCAACATACTCCAGCGAATGACGAACACAGTGCCAATCCGGATTTCAATCATATCTCATAAATTACCAGCCTGAACATACCCATTTTCAGACTTTTGTTTGTATCCAAAACGGCCTGTTTTATCTGTTTATCGACGAGCAATCCAAAATACTCCTGCAACCAACCCGATATCCTTCCCCAATGCAGCAGCACCGTCAGTCCCGTCTCCGGCAGCTGCCGGAAATTTGACTGCGGTACTTTGTTTTTACACCTCCCCCGTTTGTAGAATTACCGCTTGTAGTGATTTTATCATTTATTATGAAAGAGTGCAACTGTTTTTTGTATAAATCCGTATCCGGCACCAGATGACAAATATGGGCGACATTTGGTAGAGAATGTATCCAACAACCACGGGTTTTCACCGGTAACATCTCCAATCAACCATAAGATTGCATTCCGAGACTTGACTTAAGACTGCAATATCAAAGAACATAAACCGATCTCCAAACTTCCCCGGCAGGCTTGAGTTAAGTCGAATCGCTATCGCCCTTAACTTAAGTCGTCTCAAACACTCACGCTTATTTAAAAAATCATCCCATGCCGCCTTAAGTCAAGGGCTTGCGAACCTACGGCTGGGAAATATAAAATATCGAAAAATGACTATTGAAACAGTAAAAGAAAAAGCCCGGTTTTTTAGGTCGGGCTTTATGGTATTAATGAGTAATGCTTTCTATCTTAACAACAATAGTTTCTTCGTTTTAACAAATACTTTATCATCTGACATTGCAACAATCCTGTATAAGTACATTCCACTGGATGCTTTGTTCCCATGATTATCTTTTGCATCCCAAACAATGTTTAAATAACCCGCATTTTGTTCTTTACTAATAAGAGTAATTATTTCTCTACCTAAAAGATCATATATTTTTATTTCTACCATACTTCGTTTCGGAATCCCATAGATAATATTTGTAATTGGATTAAAGGGATTGGGATAATTTTGTTCTAGAGAATATTCTTTAGGTATCTGACTCATTATATATTCAATTCCCGTAACCGTATTGACCGTCACGATGAGTGAATCATAAACAGTGAATTCTCCATCGAAAATACTTAGAACAACCGTGTCTTTACCAGATAAATTTTCCTCTACACGGAAAATAGCACAATTTAAAGTATCATTGATAAAACAAAAAACAAAGCTGCTGTGAATATAAGACCAGGTTAAGATCGAATCAGGACTATCAATATCGGAAACGAGTCCCGTTAATAATAGTGTATCGCTAACGTTTGAATCAAATTCTATGGAATCAGGCATTAACCCGGTGAAGTATGGAGAATCATTTGTTGGATGAACAGTAGTAACAAAGGACGCTGTATCACTGAATTCACCATCGCTGACTATCAATTTTAAAGTTGCTTTACCAAACCAGTCATTATTTGAACTCAAGATGACAGAATCTTCATTTACTGTAGCATGCACATAGTTATTTGTTTCAGGAATAAACCAGGTTAAGGTACTATCTGCATTATCCGGATCATATACGAAATCGTAAAAGTATGCTATTGCGAATCTCAATTGCTCATCTTCATTAAAACTTGTATCCGGAATCACGGACAACACTGGCGGATCGTTAACAGTGGCAACGATAGCGAATAAAGTATCAGAATCGGAGGTGCTGTCATCGGAAACGGTAACGATTAACGTATCTTTGCCGAAGAAATTTTCCTCCGGATTTAAGTAAAGCGTATCATTCAATGAGGAGACCTGGATATGGTTTCCCTGAGAAACTTCCCAGGATAGTTCTTCATCGGGAGTGTCCGGATCGCTGACATAATCAAACCAATCTGAGAAAGGTATTTTTAACTGAATATCCTCGGTCAGGTTGATTTCAGGAAGGGTTGTTAATACCGGCGGCTGAAGAGTAAACTCGCTTTGAAACCATCGGATGATCCGGCTGACCAGTGTGTCACGCTGAGAGGTATTGGTTATACTGCTAAAATTCGGTGCGATGAAAACAGTTCGGTAATCGGAGGTGCTATTTTTGATACCGACACTATTGCCACTTCCGGGATGGGTTAGAATCACCGAACTTCCACTTAAGTTTTCATTAAGTATCAAAATACCGGTCATTCCTGTTGGAACTGATAACGACAAGCCATCGGATATCGGATCGTTGGAAACTCCCTGGAAAGTCGTTGCATTATGGTTAAAATAATTCGGCATCGTGCCACCGAAATAATGGTCGGCAAATGAGGAATTCATATTATATCCAAGGGCATATTCTCCGAAAGCCAGCATGCTTTTTCGTTCGGTTTCGCTACCTGCTGTTAGGAAGCTTTTAATTTGAGTGGAATCTATATACCAGGCGTATATACTGGTAGGACTCAGGTACAGGGATTCATAATTCAGCAATTTTTCGGAAGTGGGGAACTGGTAGTTATCTTCATGATAAAAATCATGCTCGATGTGTAATTCATTCAGCAAATCGGAAAAACCATCGCTGGTACCGATGAGTATATTACTAAAGTAAGGCATTACCGTAATCGTATCAGAGGCGTCTACCAGTACATCACAGCTTGCCAGGATTCTGATCTGTCCAGCCTCTGGATAGGTCAGATTATTCCATTGAGCTATCCCGTTGGAAAATGTTTTCGTCAAGCCCTCCGTGGAACTCAATGCCGCCTGGGTCGGAGTAACACCATCCAGCTGAACAGCGGAAAGTGTGATACTCACATCTGTGATTGATGTTGCGATTGTGCCATTTGCATCGACAATTTTGAGCTGCATGTAAAAACCCTGAACCAGATTTTCACCATAGAAATCACTACCCAGTTTGACAAATTCAAAGTGATCCGGTACAACCTGAAAGAATATCGTCCCTGATGTAATATCCGAATTTGTATAAGCAAATCTGGAACCGGTGGTATCGATAATAACATCATAAAGTCCGTTCACCTTCATCTCTATTTTTTTACCGTCAACATTCAGTAATGGTTGTTTGAGTGTACCGCTTATAGTAAAGTCGATGGATTGCCCTTCCGGTATATTCTTCCAGACAGAGTTTAAGGTTCCAAATATAATTTTTGAGTTGTAAACAGTTCCGATAACACTATCGCCATTTGAAGCACTGAGCGTTACCTGTCCGAATACATCTGCAAAGCCGATATCGGTTGACATTCCCGGTCCTCGCTGGATAATCAGCTGATTAATTTTTATCGGCAAGCCATCACCACCTGCATCGGATACTGTGAATCCAAGTATGTCAATACTACCAGTAGCACTTGTGCTTAGTGTATCTGGTGCATTTATACTGGAATTTGCGATGAGAGTTGTTGTTGTATCGGTAGTATGCATACTCCTCAGGCGGAAATCAGATGTCTGGGCAATTTTAACCGTCTGTCCGCCGCTGATATAAACGATATTCACCGTATTACTTTTGGGATCTATGGCGATTTTACTTTCCACATGCGCAACATCCTCAGTCGCTGAACTTATATCAGTATTAATGGTGACAATATATGCCGGAGTCAACCAGCTTCCGTCGATATTATTCGTGTAATACAAAGCCCCAGATTCTACATGAGTGTACCAGGCAATATGGGCTTTACCATTTTCATCCACAACAATATTGGGAAAGATACATGAGGTTGAGATTAATTCCGGAGTTCCCCAATCTCCGGATTCATTATTAAGATAGTATAACCCATCGCCGGATGCGAAAACGACATGCAGATTATTGTTGTTATCTACTGTAATCGATGGGTGATAGGCAGCTGTCTCGACCTGATCAATTTCTACAGGTACGGTCCAACTACCGTTGCTGTTTTTGGTATAATAAACACCATTTGCATGTCCTCCGACGAAATGTAAAAAATCATTTTGATCAATGGCAGTTCCGAAAAAATGGCCTGTACCATCCGGGATAACAGCATTACCGGTATTCAATTCCTGATAATATACATTACTGCCATAGGTATCTTCCTGGGCAAAAACATGAGTATTAAAATCCTGATCGACTTCTATTGAGGATTCATGATAATGTCCGGAGTCCATCTGTCGGATAACGTCCCAGTAGTTTGAAGTTATATTCCTATTGGTTGCATATTTTATTTCAAAGGAGTAGCCATAGTATCGATAAACAATATACGCAAAGCCCTGCCGATCAGCCGTAATCGAAGGATTATAGGAGCCATCGCCTGTTCTCCCGGCAGCCTTTTTTTGATAACCCCAGCCGCCGTACTGATTCGTTGCATATTGGACTAATTCACCGTAAACATTATCGCTTGTCCAGGCAACATGCAGATTACCCAACGGATCGCTGCAAATCACCGGGCGGGTGGAAGAGGGTGCACTGCCGGCCGTGATGTGAGTCCAGTTTACTTGAGCACTCACCATGCTGAACACAACTAAGATCGATCCGAATATTTTGGAAAAACTTTTTAGAGTATTCATATATCTCCACATTAAAATGTTTTCAAGTAATTATGTGCAAATATAGGGCCTGTGGTTAGATTGAACCACTTACTAAACTAAGCCCGGCAGCTGCCGGGCTGCCCGTCTGTAAAACCACGGAATAATTCGCTCCTTTAATATTCCTGCCAGTCTTTCCATCTTATATTAATCTACTGATTTTTAGTGGAAATTACACAAAAAAAGAAATAACAGGCATGACATCACTACGAAAACGGTTTATCCCCGCCTGCGTCGGGCAGGCCCGCCTGAATGACACTGTCGGGCAGGGAACCTGCGACCCTCGGCTTAAAAGAACACAGGGCACCCGTCGGGAAAAAATAAAAGTGTGCTATAACTGTGCTGTTTTTTTGTCCATTCCTGTCCATTCCTGTCATATTGGATACATTTTCAACACCTGAAATCGGACACAAAACATTGGCGATTGTATCTATTTCCCTGTTGAAAAATTGTGTTCAATCTCACTATTTTCTCAACGGGAAATGTAATAAAAAACCCGGCAGCTGCCGGGCGATCTATGTTGTGTGAGTGCAGCAGGGATCGAACCTGCGACCCACGGCTTAAAAGGCCGTTGCTCTACCAACTGAGCTATGCACCCTTCAAATAGCTTTAAAATTTAATAGATATTGTTTCCTCAATCAATAAAAATTTTCAGGAACATTTGTAACTACTAAATCTGATGCTGATTACTCTTTTCCCATTACAATTCGACTGGTTTCCATAGCAATTACCAACTCTTCATTGGCCGGAATTACCATGACTTTAACCGGGGAATCGCCAGCGCTGATAGTTGTTTCACTACTGCGGGTAGTTTTATTCTTTTTCACATCCAATTTAATGCCAAGGGCATCCATATTACCGAGAGTCATATTACGCACTACGTCGGAATTTTCACCAATACCGCCTGTAAAAACGATTACATCGACGCCGTTCATGACGCCAATATAAGCGGCAATATATTTTTTCAAACGATAGGAAAATACTTTTAGCGCCAGCAGTGCCCGGTAATTTCCGTTTTCCGCTTCAGCTTCGATTTCCCGCATGTCATTGGTAAGACCGGAAATTCCCTGCACACCGCACTGTTTGTTAAAAAAATTATTTGCTTGATCAATTGTGAAATTCTCTTTACCGGCAATCGTGAAAATAACACCCGGGTCAATATCGCCGCAGCGCGTGCCCATCAGGAGACCTTCCAGTGGTGTAAAGCCCATCGATGTGTCCACGGAAACGCTGCCTTTAACCGCTGCAATACTGCTGCCATTACCCAGGTGACAAGTAATGATTTTCAGAGATTTGATATCTTCACCCAGTATTTCGGCAGCGCGATGTGAAACATAGTAGTGTGATGTGCCGTGAAATCCGTAGCGACGAATACTATGATTTTTGTAGTAATTATAGGGGATGCCGTACATGTAGGCATAGTCCGGCATATTGACATGGAAAGTAGTATCAAAAACGCCAACATTAGGTGTTCCCGGCAATTTGTCCAGACTGGCTTCAATTCCTTTGATGTTTGCTGGATTGTGTAGAGGTGCATATTCGATACACTCATAGAGTTCTTCTCGTACCTCTTCGTCTATAAGAACCGAGTGTTTAAATTTTTCCCCGGCATGCACCAGGCGATGGCCGACGGCATCTATTTCTTTCAAGTCGGAAATAACGCCATATTTAGGGTTGACAAGAATTTTTAGGATTTGTTCGATTGTAGATTCGTGATCGGTGATGTTATCAGAGGCCTTGGTTTTGATGCCGTCGTGTCGTTTGTGAGTTAGATTAGTGCCGCTGATACCAATACGTTCAATCAGCCCTTTACACAGTGATTGTTTTGTGTCGGTGTCAATAAATTGATATTTTACCGAGGAACTGCCGGAATTAATAGTTAATACCTTCATAGAGATACTCCGTTTTCAATAATTAAATGTCGTGTCACTTCAAAACGCATTTTCTATTCGATTTTTCAGTTGCGTGTGATTTTAGCAAATTATCTTCAATTTTTCAATTAGAATTGTCAGTATTTTTAGAACAATTCAAATCAATAATAATGATTCTGAAATTCGACATCAGGTATAAATACAAGATTCTTATACAATATCTGGACAATTCCAGGATTTCTTATCTACAGTTATCAATTATTTTTTCTTAATCTTTTTCTTTAATTGTTGTCTGTAAGATTCTCTAAATCAGGGAAATTTTAAATTCTACAAAAGCATATTACGACACTTTTTTGCTTGATTATTAGTGAAGCTGCAAATATATTCAAGTTAGAAAATATTTTATATGAGTATTTTTGGAAGACGCTATGAAAAATAACAAAATATCACTGCCAAAAGGGTTAGCAGCCGTTCTCCTGGGCATGACTGTACTTTGTCAGGCACAGGTGGGTGTGCCTGAAATATTTCCATTTACCAAAGAAAATACGGCTCTGATTAAAACCGTTGGCGGATTCAATTTTGACAATGATGAGTATCTGGATATTGTTGGGATCGCATCCCTGGTAGACGAAAAGGGGAAACCGGTGCCTCGCTCGACCTATATCGTCCACCTGGAAGAATCTGTTTCAAAGGATTTTATCGTCCAGTGGAAATATACTGTGCCGAAAGATTTAAAAGCCGATTTTTCCGACATCATGGTAACGGATATGGACAGTGACGGTTTGCCGGAAATTGTAACGGTGATGAACATTTCAGATGTTGGCGGATCAAGCTGGACTGACTGGTTGAAGATCTTCGAATATACCGAAGGATTTCCTGAAATTCCGACAGCATCCATGAATAAAGTTGGTAACTTTGCCACTCGTCCGCGTCCTATGTTTATACACTGCGGTGATATTGATGGAAATAAAGTTCCCGATATAGTAGTCTCATCCGGCGGACCCGGCAGGGGAGTGATTATTGTTTCAACAAAAGGACAGGTGTCTTCTGAGAATCTTGAAATTCTCTACTATACTAAAAAACCGAGCACATTAAAGGGAGTTCTTTCATTTCGGGCCATTACCGCCAATTTAGATAATCACTCCGGTGACGAGCTGGTGATTTTTGGCGGTGACAATCACCTGCAAGTGGAAGTGTTTATTCATGAAATCCAGGGAGCGATATTAAAACACACATTTCGGGGAATATCTCGCAGAGAGTTTGACCTTGCCCATCTGGTATCAGGTGATATCGACGGTGACGGTCTGGATGAGTTTATTATTCCTCTGAAATCCGGCGGAGCTGTTTTACTGACACTGCAAGACGATGATTTAATCGGTTCACGATTTCTGTCGGGAGATAATAAAATCGCGTTGCTGTTAATTGCAGATCTGGACGCCAATGGATTAGCGGAAATATTATTCAACCTCAAGAGCACTACCTTAGTATCGCGGTTAGAATATGATATGTCTGGAGCGCTTACCGATATTAATTCTTATCGTCAATCTCAATATGATAATCCTTTATTGAAAGGGCTTCAATATGTTGATTTGGCAGCGATCGTATCGACCTCCGGAAGATATACTGGATCAATCATTATGCCTTTTTTAAATAAAAATTACAACAAGCACGGATTGTGCCGCTGGCAACTGGAAGAAACCGCACCGTTTATTGAAGAAGGACCAATTGATGAGGTGTTAGGTGAGATCGATCTTGTTTTGGAATCAAAGATTGCCGTATCTGAATCCGGACAACAGGTATCTCTGGTTGGCGCAGATGAGGTCATTGACGAATTGAGTGAAATTGTTGGAGAAGAAGTACCGCTATCTCCTTTACCAACAACTAAGAGCGGAATGGTCAGCACTAAATCCATTAATGAAGTTTATCGTCCTGATATTCTTGTGCACCCTGGTGAGAAAGTACAGCGAAAGATAACCGTAAACGGTTTGACTCTCGATGATTTAAAAGACTTAAATGTGAATGTGCGGATTCCCGATGGAATGAAATTCGATCTGCCCCGGAAAGAGTTTACCTGGTTTCCGGCTGATACCCAGCTGGGCTTACATACAATTGAAGCGGAATTTATCTGGGGCCCAAAGCGTGACGTACAATCATTTACCGTCTATGTAAACGACAAACCGGAGATAATAACTACCTGCCCTCAGCGTGATATCATCCAAATTGGTGAAACATTTAAATTGAAAATCGCTGTTAAAGACAGCAATGACAACGCGTTTCTCGGTTATAAATTGATTGATTACCCCGATGGAGCGCATATTGACGCCAATGGAGAACTGGTCTGGAAACCATCATTTGATCAGAAAGACTGGTGTGATTTTATAATTGAAATATCCGATGGGTATGATACTGATAAAATATCATTTTCACTGTTTGTCAATCACCCGGTATATATTGAATCCGCCGCAAACCCGTTAACCACAGTTGGCGTAAAATATTTATATCGGCCTGTTTTAAAGGATAAAAACGATGGATTTTATGTCTATTGGTATGGTCTTTCACCCAGAGTAACCGACTGGAAACACTCTGGTATTTATGAGATTAAAATTATTGATGACGTCGTGCGGAATAATTTGGAAAGAGATATCGAACGTTATAAACGGGAATTTATCCCGGAAGTAGATCCGGCAAATAAAACAAAAAAGACTCATTTGATTGACGATGTTTTCGTGCATGACGGCAAAATGATCCTGGTGTTTAATGTTCTTGGTAAAAGAGTTCCGTCATCTGCCAGCGTGATTGAGACCTTCTTTCAGAATCTTGGCATGAGTGTCCCCAGGTATTCGAAACCGATACGCAGGCACTTCTACACTTTTACATTAAAAGAGACGCCTAACGGCTTATCTATGGACGACAAAGGGGTAGTAAATTGGATTCCCGAACAGAACCAGTTTGATTATCACTCAATTTCATATACCGTTTCTGACGGATACTTCACGGCAGAAGAACATGCCCAGGTTTATGTCAACACTCTGCCGGTGATTGTGTCCACTGCCGATACCAATGCCTATGTGAACAGCCTGTGGCAATATGAGATTAAAGTGACAGATCTGAATACCGACAGTAAATTAACATTTGAGCTGATTGATGCCCCGGATGGTATGATGGTATCGCCGCAGGGGGTTATTTCATGGACGCCAACCGAGCTTCAGCTGAACGGACATGTTTTTTCGTTTAAGGTAACGGATGGTATGGGCGAAGATGTTCAGAAGAGCAGTATTTTTGTGAATATTAAGCCTAAGATTCTTTCCGTACCGAAACCGGTTGCATTAACCAATTTGAAATGGGAATACCACCTGGATGCTGAAGACCCTAATGGTGATCCCCTTGTTTTTAAATCGGTTCGTTTGCCAAGAAATGCTAAGTTCGATCCGGAGACCGGCATATTGATCTGGAGTCCGAAAAAATCTCAACGCGGCGTGAACGACATTGTTTTAGAGGTTGTTGATTCCCATGGCTGGAGCACGCTGCAGGAATTTCAGGTACACGTATTTCACAATCCCGGCACACAGCGATTGAACTTTCTTAGAAATACTATATCGCTGTTGGCGTTGATAGGCGTTATTTATTTGGTAGCGATATAAAAGAAGTCAACAATTAATTTTCCAAAGGCGGTAATTGTTTGATAATTGCCGCCTTTATTTTTTCGGTCAGCTCACAGGAAATTTGCACGATTAAAATCCTGGGAAATTTCGTAGCAGATGGCGGCAGGTTAACAGCGTCTTTTTCGGTTGTAATGATAAATTGGCAGTTCTGCTTTTCGGCTGCTTGGATCATCTCATCAATTTCATTTTCCGAATATTTATAATGATCGGGAAAGGTTTTTGTGATTGGCGGGGTTTGTGTTAATTGCCGGATGGTATCAAAAAATTGTTGAGGGTTTCCCAGTCCGCAAAAACCCAACACCTTTTTATTCTTCAGGTTTTCTTGAGATAATTCCTCACGATTGGAGAAACGAAATATTTTCCGAACCGAAAAAGGCAGAGTTGAAATATATAGATCGCTTTGTTTAGTATGAAAAAATTCAGCTATATGTTGAGGTAAATTTGCCGTGCGGGTTACGAGCAACATGTCGGCTCTGCGCAAGCCTTTCCATGATTCCCGCAGATGACCCGAAGGGATGACTGCTTCTTTAGCAGGATCGTTGTAGCTGTCCCATAACACAATATCAAGGTCCCGGGCGAGGTAACGGTGCTGAAACGCATCATCGGCAATCAGTGCGGAACAATGGTATTTTTCGATGGCACATCGGGCTGCTTCAACCCGATTCGCATTGGCAATTATAACCGTGTTTCCGGATTTAAGTGCAATAAGATATGGCTCGTCGCCGGCTTCCCGAGGTGACGCCAGAATCGATTTACCATCTTTGACGATTATCTGTCCCTTGCTTTTACGGTGATAGCCTCTTGTAATCACGCCAACTTTGTAACCTTTTGATTCAAGAAAGGAAGACAATGCAATGACGAAAGGTGTTTTCCCGGTGCCGCCAAGAGTAATGTTTCCGACCGCAATGACGGGAACATGAAATCGGGTTTTTTTAAGAATTGATTTATCAAATAAACAGTTACGGAACCCGGTGATTAATCTGTACAACCAGGAAAAAGGTAGCAGTAAAAACCGTAATAATCTGAGCATGTGATTCATGGTGATTTCATATTGCTATATGTATTCCAGGATGATTCTGGCGACTCTCTCGGATGCGCCGGGCTTTCCAAGGCGTTGGCTTACATTTTTCAGGAATTGGATTGTCGCATCCCGTCGCTGGGGATTTGTTAAAATTGTCTCAGCTTCGCTGGCAATTGTATCGGCATTAGCGTCATGCTGTATCAATTCGGTGATACCTCTTTTATTGGTGATTAAATTGGCAATGGTAATGTACGGGACTTTAATCAATAATTTCCCCAGTCGGTATGATAGAGAATTTAAACGATAAATGACGATCATGGGAGTATGGAAAATCGTTGCCTCAAGCGTTGCCGTACCGGAAGACATGATCAGTAAATCCGATTCGTTTATGAGTTGGGGATTCCTGTTTCCGATCCAATAGAGCCACTCAAAGTCATAAACTTTTCTGTATGCCGACATATCAATTTTCGGCGCAATTGATACTGCGGCGACTATTTCAGGGAATTTATCTCTCAGTTTTCTCACTGATTCGATCATAACGGGCAGATGTCTCTGTACTTCCTGAAGCCTGCTGCCGGGGAATAAACCGATTACTAGAGATGTGCTCGTAGGACGAATTGAAGTTGACTGCAGCATAGAATTTTTTTCTTTGGCAATTTGATCCAATAACGGATGACCAACGAATCGCGCATTTACGCCTCGTTTGCGGAACCACTCTTCTTCAAATGGCAGGATGCAGAGTACTTCTTTGGTATAGCGTTTAATTTTTTTAATTCTGGATTGATGCCAGGCCCAAACCTGGGGACTGATATAATAAATAACGGGGATATTGCGTTTTGAGACAGCCTTTGCCAATCTGAGATTGAAACCGGGGTAATCGATGACGACTACCAAATCGGGTTTTATTTTATCGATATGGCGTAGAGTATTTTTCCACAATTTACGGATAAAGGGCAGGTGTTTGACTATTTCGGCGAAGCCCATAATAGAGGTTTCCCGGATGTGATACAGCAACTCGGCGCCAGCCCCGGCCATGTTATCACCGCCAATGGCTGTGATCTTGATTCCGGGGTTAATTTGTCTAATCGCAGAGACGAGGTTTCCGCCGTGAATATCTCCGGAAAGTTCCCCGGCTGAAATAAATATTTTTTTAGATGACATGAAGCTTATAGACCATGATTTCTTTTATTAGAACAACGATTAGAAAAAAACATTGATTGATCAGGGTCGATTTTTCAGAGCGAAACACCTTAATCCAGGATACCCGCTCTATTGTTTTATCCGGTTGCCAGGCAGTGAGCCGTGGAAACAGACGGGGTACGTTCTTTTTAAATTCCTGATAATCTTCACCAAATAAATCGGCGAGTGTCTTCTCTTCAAGAGAAATGATCATGCCGTATTGAAAAGCAATGTAGATCAATGCAATGAACATCAGGTAAAAAACCCACGGTCCGCCGGCAAATAATGCAAACCCCATGTAGATTATAACATTACCAAGATATAATGGATTTCGCACGTAGGAATATATACCGCCGGTACATAATTTTTTAGCGCCTACTTTTCTGGTGCGGGTTCGACCTCCGGCAACCCGAACCCCCGATATTCTGATAAGTTCACCGATAGCAGCAAGTACCAAACCGGAAATGAGGCCCCATCGCGTCATGTCGGACTGAACAATTAACAGGATGACAAAAGGTAACGGGGTTATCCCGCGATATTTAAAAAAAATATTACGAATGTCTATCATAGCATAGTCTTTAATGTTGATTGTATTTTTTGTTCAATTTTAAGCGCGATTTCAAGCGCCCTCATTCCATCTTCGCCGCTGACAGGTGGTGGAGTGCCTGTTTCGATGGCATGTGTAAATGCCCGCAGCTCTTCAAGCATGGCATTGGATTTATCTGTATCAACCTGCTTATATGTAATGACCTTTTTTCGGTCGGAAGCAGTTACCAGTTCAGCAATTTGAATTGACCCTTGTGGAATTTCGCCGGCGTCCTCTGAAAGAGAATATATTTCAGTCTGATTTTTCAGAAAATCGATGGAAATATAAGCGTCCTTCTGGAATATTCTGATTTTGCGCAGCTGTTTATTTGACACTCTGCTGGCGGTGATATTGGCGACACAGCCATTTGTAAATTTTATCCGAGCGTTGGCAATATCGATAGTGTCGGTGAGAATTGGTGCGCCGGCGGCGTCAATCTGCTCGACATCCGATCGAACCAGTGATAGAATGATATCGATATCGTGGATCATAAGATCAAGTATGACTGCAACATCGATACCGCGCGGATTAAATTGTGATATACGGTGGGATTCGATAAAAAGCGGTTTGATCGGATAGTCTTTCAAACCGGACAGCGCCGGATTAAACCGTTCTATATGACCTACCTGGAGCACCAGATTTTTCTCTTTTGCCAGTCCGATGATTTCGTTGGCTTCATCAATGGTTTGCATGAAGGGTTTTTCACAAAAAATGTGAATTCCTTTATGAAGAGCTTTTTTCGCGACATCGTAATGTGAAATTGTCGGTACTACTATCGAAATAGCATCGCAGGTATTTAATAACTGATTCAGTGATGTGAAAGAGGACGCTGTGTATTCTTTCGCAATTTGATCGCTGCGCTTTTGATCAGTATCAAAAAATCCAACCAGTTCCACATTGTCCAGTGATTGCAGATTTTTTATGTGCCATTTTCCCAGGTGCCCGGCGCCAATTACAGCTATTTTCAGCATAAAGACCTCATTTTTGTTATAAAATATAATTCTTGAACCGCAATATTAAAAATGATATCCTTTCCTGTCAATTTAAGTTCGAGCATAAAAAAGTAGTTTCCGGTCATTTGGTTGCTCCTATTTCTTTGACATTCCTTGGTAAATTTCGTACTTTTCCCCAATTGGAAAATTGAAATGAAAAAACATCGATATTTAAAAAAACCTAATAAAGTTATCGCCAATCGCCGAAAAGATGAAAAGAGATTACTGATTGCATTCATTGGTGTCATCTGGCTGCTAACAGTTGTTCTAATATATTTTTGTCCTAAATCGGCGCCGTCGAAAAGTATCGTGTATCTTGAAGGAAAATCGTTTTTAAATAACACGGTGCGAAACTCGCTGGCAAAACAGGGCTTTACCGAAGTTCAGATCGAAAGCGATAACACTCATGGACTTTTCCTGGCGTTTGCTGTTCCGCCGGGGATGAGTGATGAAAAAGCGATCGAAACAGTCAAACCTATCATTCAGAGAAAGGGTTGTAGTGTCCGGAGTGTCAATCGCTTTTCCCAAAACCGGGGATTTATGGTGTTGGTAGATTATTACAATCAATTAATCGGTACAATTACATTCCTGAAGGGTGAGAATTTAAATGATTACCTGATTCTGAAAGGTGAATTGCGGAGCAAACCAAAGTTGGCGATTGTTATTGATGATTTTGGCTACAGTAACGGTGAAGTGATCCGGGGATTCATTCAGCTAAATGCGAAATTAACCATGTCGGTTATCCCCGGACATCGATATTCACGCTGGACATCGTCCGAGGGTAAAAAATACGGCAAAGAGGTTATCATTCATATGCCCATGGAGCCGGAACGTTCAGAATACAGTACGGGTGAGGATCAATATCTCATTAGACACTCAATGCGCTCCTTTGAGGTTGAACAGCGAATTTCCGACGCCATGATGGAGCTGCCGGAAGCAATTGGAATGAACAACCATATGGGATCATTGGTAACTGCCGATAAGGAAGTGATGCAGATGGTAATCAACAGCCTGAAGAAAAAGGGTCTGTATTTTATCGATAGTTTGACATCACCTCGAAGCGTCGCTTATGAAGTCGCCAAGGTTCAGGGTATACCATCAGCCTTTCGTTCGGTATTTCTTGATAATATCCGTGATAAGAGCGAAATTCAGGCGCAGTTTGAAAAAGCGATAGAAGTTGCCAGGCGGCGTGGTTCGGCAATTGCCATAGGTCATGTTCATTTGGAAACGCTGGAAGTGTTAAGGCAATTAATTGAAGCGGGCAGGTTTTCGGGGATTTCTCTTTGTTTTGCCTCGGAAATTGTTTTGTGAAAGGAACAAACTAAAATGCCTTATTTTGAAGTTAATTTTGATCCGTTTATCGCGCTGGGAAAAATAACGAATTCTCCGGTATCCAATCCGCTGAATCTGCTGAGTTTTGTGGAATCGGTTGGAGCCGCCGGAATCAGTTTTACTTATGGACCGGAAACAGGGCAGATGAACAATGTAACCCTGTTACGCTCTATGACTAATTGCCGTATAAATATCCGGGTTCCGGTTGACATGCAGGTCCTGCAGAAAGCGGTTCTTTTACGACCGGACATTGTGACGCTCTGCGATATGGAAAGAGAGGATACAACCGTTCAGATTCCCTCTAAATCGATCAAGGAACTTGTCGACACTGTATTAAATATTGAGGACCTGGGCATTGCCATTCGTTTGAAACCCGATGTAAAGCAGTTAAAGGAAGCCTATCAGATGGGCATCGATGAAATCGAAATTGCCACAAATGAACTTGCCCATCACGATAAACAGACCCCTTTTCTGGAATGTCTTGAAAAAATTACACATACTATTCATATAGGCATTAAAAATAACCTGCGTATAGCTGCCGGTGGTGAGTTAGATCGACGCCTGATCCGGGCATTGAATGAAGTGATAGATGTGGAATTCATATCAGTTGGTAAAGCCTTGTTATCCAGGTCGCTGATGTGGGGTCTTGAAAATACCTTAAAAGAATTTAATGAAGTGATTGATATTAGATAGTAAGGAGATTGTAGGTATGATTTTGGTTTCGAAACAATATATGGGCGACATTGTTGAAAGTTTTCATATTGGATATGCGACTGCTGTAGATGAAAAAGGTGAAATCATTTTTTCAGCAGGGGAGCCGGAATATCCCATATTTGTTCGTTCAGCTGCAAAGCCGTTCCAGGCGGTTGCACTGTTAGAATCCGGCGCAGTTGATAAATTCAACCTGACGGATGAAGAAATTGCGATCGCTTGTGCCAGCCACAACGGGGAGGTGTTTCACACGGAAACTGTCGCAGGCTTGCTTAGAAAGATCAATATGAATATAGATGATCTGTTATGTGGAATCCATCCCCCATATGACCGTACCAGTTATGAACAGCTGATTCTTCAGGGACGCCGTTTAACAGCGCTCCATAATAATTGTTCCGGTAAACATGCCGCCATGCTGGCGATATCGAAAGCTATGGATGTAGTTTCCGATAATTATACCGATGTTGAACACCCTGTCCAACAACGGATCTTCGAAAAGATCAAACACTATGCGGAAAAAGATAAAATTCCGGTAGAAGTAGATAGTTGTAACACGCCTACATTCTTCCTGCCGTTGTTTAATCTTGCACTGATGTATCGGAAATTAGCCGAAGGCGCCGATGAATATATGCAGAAGATCTTTCATGTAATGAGCCTTCATCCCAGACATATTGCAGGTAAAGAACGCTTTGACACAGATTTTATCACGGCGCTCCATGGTAAAGGAATATCAAAAGTTGGTTCCGAAGGCGTCAGAGGTATTGGTATTCGAACAGATTCCGGGCATGTTGGTATTGCCATCAAAGTTTTAAGCGGCAGCAAGGAAGCGGCGGATTCCATGTCTGTAGCAGTGCTGAAACACCTGAAAATTTTGGATGAAGAAGTATTAACCAAGTTGGATAAGTATTATTGCCCGATATTAAAAAGCCATTCCGACAAAGATATCGGGCGTATCGAGACAGCAATCATCGTCAACGAAGATAAATAGTACAAAATTCTTCAAATACTCTTTTATTTTTTCCCGTTTGGGGAAGCAGCTATGATGATAAAAACTATTTTTTTTGATCTCGGAAATGTTTTGATTCATGTTGATAAAGAACGGGCAATTCGGGAAATCGCCAAACTGTCCGGACTCGATCTGAATACCGTTAAGCAGATTGCCGAATCGAATCTGGAGAAAGAATTTGAAAAAGGTTATTTTAGCGCCGGTGAGTATATTGATAAATTGCAGCGCGAGTACGGGATTCTGACCGATGTCACGCTGGATCATCTGATAGACATCTGGCAGCAACCCTTTGAGATCATACCTGAGGTTTGGGAACTTATCCCGGTTCTAAAAAAGCAGGCGCGACTTGTACTGTTGTCCAACACGAATGACCTTCATATAAGGACGGTAAGAAAAAAATATTCAATATTAGATGAATTTGACAATCTTGTACTTTCTTACGAGGTGGGTTCACGTAAACCGGAAGAGCAGATATACCGCGAAGCGCTTAAAATTGAAGACAGTTTGCCTGAAGAAAGTATTTTTATTGATGATCTTCACGAAAATGTTGTTGCCGCTCAACGGATCGGTATCCGGTCTCATCAATTCCGGCATGTTGAGGGACTGAGGACATTTCTGCAAGAATCGGGGTTTTCTTTGATATAACGTCTCTATAATCGATACACTGAATTGGATTGCATGTTTTTACAGTTTGTAATAATTTGATGCCAATGAAAACACAAATGAAGAAACCGGGCGATTTACAACAACTTATTCTGCATATTTCAACGGATTTTATTAACCTTGTTCCCGGTGAAGTGGATAATAAAATCAGTGAAGCCCTGAAACTGATTGAAGAGTTTACCGGATCGGACCGCAGTTATGTTTTTCTGTTGAACCGAAGTCTGAATACATTGACCAATACCCATGAATGGTGTGCTGCCGGGATGCTGGGATATAGCTATGACGAATTGATCATTGCGGACTACCGGAAAGTGTACAAAAAAAAGGGCATTGATTATGGATAGTTACGGCTGGATCTCGATTCTACCACCGCTGTTAGCAATTGTTCTGGCAATAAAAACCAAACAAGTGTATCCTTCGTTATTTCTCGGAATCTGGCTTGGGTGGACGGCGGTTAATGGGTGGAACCCGTTGCTGGGATTGCGTGATACGCTGGAAGCAACAGTCAATACATTCAAAGACTCGGGGAATACTAGGGTTATCATTTTCAGCATGATGGTGGGCGCCCTGATTATTTTAATGCAGCATTCCGGGGGTGTCCAGGGATTCATTCGCTGGATCAGCGAAAGAGGGTTGGTAAAAAATCGCCGGAGCGCTGGCATAATGTTGTGGCTTATCGGCATCCTGATTTTTATTGAAAGCAATATGATTAATCTGGTGATAGGATCTATCGGAAGACCGTTGTTTGATAAGTTTAAAGCCCCCCGGGAGAAATTGGCATATCTGGCGCATTCAACTTCAGCGCCGGTCTGCGTCATGATTCCATTCAATGGATGGGGTGCCGTTCTGACCGGTCTCCTGATTGCCCAGCAGGTAGAAAACCCATTTTTTACGGTGCTGAAAGCGGTTCCAACTAATTTCTATGCGATGTTCACTATTCTGCTTGTATTGTTTATTATTACAACAGGAAAAGACTATGGACCCATGGCAAAAGCTGAAAAGCGAGCCCGTGAAACCGGGAAATTGATCAGGGACGGCGCTCAGCTGTTGGTTTCGGAAGAGACTATTGCCATGCCGGTTAAAGAAGGTGTAAAACCGCGACCGATAAATATGATTTTGCCGTTGGTGGCGATGGTGCTGACCGTGCCGCTTGGGTTGTATATTACCGGTGACGGTAATGTTGCTCAGGGGTCCGGCTCCACGGCTGTTTTCTGGGCGGTAATCATGGGTATTTTCGTCGGTGCAGTCCTCTATAAAATACAGGGTATATTTTCATTAAAAGAGATTCTTGATCTGGTCATGAAAGGTATGGGCGGGTTAATTCCCATGGGATTATTGATGGTTTTTGCTTTTACATTGGGAGCGACCTGTAAAACCATGGGAACCGGACCTTATGTGGCAAACCTGGCGTCTGCTACCATCCATCCGGCGCTGATAATTCCTTTAATTTTTTTAATTGCTTGTTTCATTTCCTTCGCCACCGGAACATCCTGGGGAACTTTTGCAATCATGATACCGATTGCCGTGCCGCTGGCTTTGAATATGGGATTAAATCTTCCGTTGATGGTCAGCGCGGTAATGGGTGGCGGTGTTTTTGGTGATCATTGTTCGCCGATTTCCGATACGACCATGATTGCCTCTATGGCAACCGCCTGCGATCATATCGATCATGTCAACACTCAACTCCCCTATGCCCTGTTTTCAGCGGGGCTGGCACTGGTGATTTACCTGGTGCTGGGATTTATCGGATAAATTCATGCAGAAGATTGAAGCGATAATATTTGATTTTGACGGAGTTGTAGTGGATTCGGAGCCGCTGTATGAAGTGGCTGAAAAGCGATTATTTGCAGAATACGGTGTAACCGTTCCCGATGAGGACTGGAAGATATTCAAAGGCAGCTCGGAAATGGGATTTTATAGACTTGTCCGGGATCGATATAATATTGATGTTCCGATTGATGAACTTCACCGCAAAGGGCGTAACTTTTTACTGGAAACCTTTGCCGGAGGGCTGCATTACTTCCCCGGTTTCGAAACCTTTTTAGGGAAAATAAAAGACCGGTATAAAACCGGACTGGTGACGGCAACATCCGGGGAGATTCTGGACTGGATATTCCGCAACACTCCCATTCGCAATCCTTTTTCCAATGTGATTACAGCGGAAGATGTGAATAATTCCAAACCTCATCCCGAACCTTTCCAAAAGATCTGCCGGATGATGAATGTCTCTCCTGAGAATACAATCGTAATTGAAGATTCCATAATGGGTATCCGGTCGGCTCTTGCCGCTGGTGCGATTACGATCGGTTTTCTCAGCAGCTTTACAGCAAAGGATCTGGCGGCAGCCCATTTTACAGCCAGGAACTATGGGGAGATTGAAAATCTTGTGTTTTCAATTATTGAACAAAGCAGAAATGGTAAATAGTTCTTGCATTTTGTGTTGAATAAAAAGATATTACCGACCGTCTGAATGTTATTTTAAAATGTTAATTTTCATAATGATACTTCTGAGAAAATTTTTATCTAATTCTTTTTTTATCCTCTTAAAACCGCCTGGTTTAATTCATAATATATTTCAATTATTTTTGGTTATGACCATGACACCTTTATGTATAATGGTCATGAACCGCTAAACAATAGAAAAGAGTAGCAATGACAAAATCTAATAAATGGATGAACATGCTGAAGAAAGATCCTGTTCCCACCCTTCTGAACAAGGGTCCATTGCCCATCCGATATATAACGGCACAGCGCTTTTATCCCCACGATGAGGAGTTGCTGAACTTCCTTAGAGCGGAAATACTTAGGTTTAAACCAAGGGAACAGTTGTTAGACACACAGCTACCGGACGGATTATGGAAAACAACGAACAAATATCAAATTGAAGAACGGAATCGGGCTATATCCTATCTTTTACAGCTTCAGAAAATGACCCAATTGCACGATTATGGTTGTACCCGGGATATACCACCGATTCAGAGAGGCATCATTGCATTGTTGAAAACACAGAAGCCAGATGGGAAATTTCCCCTTCTCCTGCATCATCACGGATATACACTGTGGCTCCTGGCTCAGTATGATCTGATTGGCAATCCTTTTGTGGAAAAAGGGTATCGTTGGCTCGCCAAAAGGCAGCGTTCCGATGGCGGTTGGTTATCACCCGCTATGGTACCATCAGGAGTATCAATTAAAACGACTAAGAGCGGCATCTGGACTACGCTTTTTGCCTTTCAGGCATTCAGTGTTCATTCGCGCCTGCGTCATTCAGAAGTTTGCCGGAAAGCCGCCACTTTTGTGCTGGATAATTATCTGGAAAAGAGTCACACCACATTATTTCCCGAACAGGATGCATGGAATTTTCTCTATACCGATTATTCCGACAATGGTCTTTTTCGCGGTGGCACGCTGCGCTTTATTGAAGCGCTGGCTCCGCTTGCCGATTATCATAGTCACCCTAGTTTTAAAAAAGCCGTCAACTGGCTGTTAGATTTACAAATGAGCTCCGGGCTGTTGCCAGCAGTGGCAGGTATATCAAAAGAAGGTGATTTCGCCACAACTCTTCGGTTTGTTTCAGCTCTTAAAGAGATGGAAAAAGCAACGTCTTGAGAAAAATATTTTTTCTAACCTTAGGATTTTAAACCAAATTAAAATAATGAGATTTCTTATATTAGTAGGAGTTACGAATGGATGAAAAAATACAAGATAACGGTATATTGGAACCGGTCGCCGGTGTGCCGGAAATATTACCCATCATGGCGCTGCGCAATACGGTGCTGTTTCCTCAGCAGGTAATCCCGATCTATGTGGGCAGGGAGCGATCCCTAAAACTGATTGAAGACCTGCCGGAAACCAAGCGTAGAATCGTGGTAGTGGCTCAAAAAGACGGTTCCGTTGAATTACCCGATAAAGAAGATCTATACGAATGGGGAACAATCGCACAAGTATTGAAGATATTTAATATGCCTGATGGCAGCAAAAGCGCCATCGTCCAGGGGATAGAACGTGCCCGGATTCAGTCCTATATTCAACAGGAACCCTATTTCAAAGGGGCGGTGCTGAAAGTGCAGGAAGTGTATGAACCGGGAATAGAGATCGATGCGCTGGTTGCCAATTTACACCAGTTATACAATAAACTGATCAAAGTGGCTCCCTATTTAACCGAGGAGCACACGACGATTTTATCGAACATTCCGCATCCCGGTCGTCTGGTTGATCGCGCCATGCATCTTTTGAATGTACCGGTAGGGGAGAAACAGGAAGTACTCGAACGTTTGAATGTCAAAGGTCGTCTGGAACGAGCGACGATTATTGTCAGTAAAGAGATCCAGCGGATTGAACTGGGCGAAATGATCCAGTCCGAAGTTCAGGATGAAATCTCCAAAACTCAGCGGGAATATTTTCTGCGTGAACAGCTCAAAACTATTAAAAAAGAGCTTGGCGAAGACGAAGGTACCATGGAGATAAAAGAGCTGGAAGAAAAGATCGCCAAGTCCCGGATGACCGATGAGGCCCGGAAAGTTGCCGAAAAAGAGCTGGACAGGTTGCAGAAAATTCCACCGGCATCACCGGAATATACGGTGTCCCGTACCTATCTGGATTGGTTGGTGGATTTACCCTGGGCAATCTTTACCGAAGACAATATGGATGTCAAAGCAGCTAAGAATATTCTTGATGAAGATCATTACGGTTTGGATAAAGTAAAAGACCGTGTTGTGGAATACCTGGCGGTTCGCAAATTAAAAGAACAGGTAGAGCAAGACAGCGCCGTAAAAGGTCCGATTCTCTGTTTTGTGGGCCCTCCCGGCGTTGGCAAAACGTCTATGGGAAAGTCCATTGCCCGCGCCATGGGGCGGAAATTTGTGCGTATTTCACTCGGCGGCGTCCGCGACGAAGCAGAAATCCGCGGTCACCGGCGAACCTATATCGGCGCTCTGCCGGGGCGCATTATTCAAAGCATCCGTAAATCCGGCTCCAGCAACCCGATTTATATGATGGATGAAATCGATAAGGTCGGCGCTGACTTCAGAGGCGATCCGTCATCGGCATTACTGGAAGTGCTTGATCCTGAACAGAACAGTACTTTCAGCGATCATTATCTGGAAGTTAACTATGATCTTTCCAAGGTAATGTTCATTGCCACCGCTAATATGATAGATACGATTTTACCGGCGCTGCAAGACCGCATGGAGATGCTGGAATTTTCAGGATATATCGAGGAAGAAAAACTGAACATTGCCAAGACATTTTTAATTCCGAAACAGATAAAAGAACACGGTCTTACTAAAACGGAAATGGAATTCAAGGATGAAGCGATTCGGAAAATCATTACGCTTTATACCCGCGAATCTGGTGTGCGAAACCTGGAACGGGAAATTGCCAATATCTGTCGTAAAATAGCCCGTGATGTAGCCGGCAGGAAAAGGAAAAAGAGTTATATCGTTGACGGGAAAATGGTTGCCACCTTATTGGGACCGCAGAAATATTTCGTTGATATTGCAGAGCGGGCATCACGACCGGGAGTAGCCATTGGATTGGCATGGACAGCCGTGGGAGGCGACATTCTGTTCATCGAGGCTACCGGTATGAAGGGCTCCGGCAAACTGCAACTGACCGGACAATTAGGCGACATCATGAAAGAGTCGGCAGAAGCGGCGCTCAGTTATATTCGGTCTAATTCCAAAGAATTGGACATTGACGAAAAAACCTTCAGCGAAACCGATATTCATATTCATGTTCCCGCCGGTGCTATCCCGAAAGACGGGCCGTCTGCCGGAGTGACGATTCTGACGGCGGTCTATTCGCTCTTGAAACAGAGGAAAGTCAAAGACATGCTGGCAATGACCGGGGAAGTTACGTTGCGCGGCGCTGTTCTCCCGGTTGGCGGTATCAAAGAAAAAGTACTTGCAGCTCACCGCGCCGGGCTGAGACGAGTAATATTACCAGAGCACAACCGTAAAGATCTTGTGGAAATTCCCAAGCAGATTCAAAGGGAAATGAAGTTTGAATTTGTCAAAGAAATGTCCGATGTTCTGGAACGGGCTGTGCGGAAATAAGGCATTGATTTTTAATATAGAATCCGTAAATTTTCGGGCTTTTTGAGCGAAGATGATTTTCGCTTCCCCGAAACCGGGCGCTTAGCTTCCATTTTCTCCCGCTTTGGCGGGATTCGATGGACAAGCAGCCGGAGTGAATTTCAATAGGGGCGCTTAGCTCAGCTGGTTTAGAGCGCCTGCCTTACAAGCAGGAGGTCACAAGTTCGAATCTTGTAGCGCCCACACCAATTCCCCGTCGAGAAAACTATATTTTTATTACTTCTGAAAAACCTTCAGATTATCAAATATTGCTGAATATTACCGGTAAAGACCGGTAACTGACCGGTAACTGACCGGTAACTTTTTTGAATAATTCTTGGACATATCCAAAAGTTAGTTGAAAATTATTTTTATATATAGGTGAGGTTACCATTTTTGTGTCTATTGTTTCTCTATTTCAGCCTGAATCGTCATTGCCATCACGTCCAGATGCCTATAGTTGCTAACCTTGCGCATCCGTAATTCAATTTCAAGTAATGCACAGGCTACCCAGCGATAGCGCTGATCCGAACTTTGCCAGCGTTTGACATTTCGCAGGTATCTACTCAACTGAGAATTCAAATTCTCAATGATATTGGTTGTCGAAAAACTCTTGCCAAAAAGATCTTTTAACCCTAAGCGCTGTAGCGTAAGAGTCTCTTCCAATCCTTCGGCCAAAGAGCGAGCGGCGCTCAGGTTCAGTCGCTCAAGATCGTGAATAATCTGATCTAATTGTGCCCGGGCCTCTTCATAGGTGTCAGATTGGTACGCTTTGTTTATACGCCGTTTATAGATTTCCCGATCTTTCTCATTCAGATAATTCAACACATTTTCCCGCTTGTGCCACTGACAGCGTTGGATGAG